>JAIYCF010000038.1 GCA_027488165.1 Streptomycetaceae bacterium | reverse complement strand
TCTTCACCTGCAAGTTTCACGCCAGGAAAGTTTGCCTCGGGCATGCTCCCAGATCAGATCAACGAGCGTTTTAACGTAACCGTTGAAAATGGTTCTGCTGCCGATTTAGATTTAGCGACACTAATCGTTAAGGGTTCAACAACCACTGGCGATTGCGTAGATATCTTCGATGGCGATAACCAGATGGAGGGCGCACCAACTACGCCTCTTGCACCTGGCGCATCTGCCAAGTTCTCTTGGGGACTTTCTTGCCCAGGAAAGAGCGGCGAAGATATCTCAGTAACGCTTTCCAATGGCATCACAAATCTAATTGCAGTAACTGGAAAGCTAGCATAAATAATTTAAATTCTTAAGAAGATAGCCCGTTCACGCGATATGCGTGGGCGGGTTACTTTTTTGACTTCTCGGTAGTGCGCTTTAAATAAGCAAATAAAGGCAGTGGCGCAAGTACGCCGATAGCCATAGTTAGCACCCAGAGTTGTTCCAGATTCGCGCCGATCATTAGCCCGGCAACAGCAGGACCTGCAATTCCAGATATTCCCCATTGCAAACTTGTTAGAGCGCTGGCGCGACCACGAATATGTTCAGGAGCAAGTTCTTGTGTCAAAGCCGGGCTTGTTGGTGCATGCACCATCTCACCAAAGGCGAAGATTAGTTGACTTACGCAAAGTGCGATTCCGGCCATAAACATAGATAGGTAAGGAGATATGCCGACAGCAAGCCAAGAAAGTGCCCAGATAATTCCCACCGAAATCAGCGCGGTGTACTTTGAATAATTAGCGATCAACTTTAAAACTAAAGGTTGAAAAGCCACGATTGCAAAGGTATTTACCCCAAAAATGATTCCGAGCCAATTTGGCGCTAGATCAAGATATTGCGTGGCATAAATCGGCAACCCTGATTGCAGCGGACCATATCCAAAAGTCAAAAGAATAATTCCTGCGATGGTCAGGATCGATAACTCTTTAATCGCAAAGAGCTCTCTATAACTCCCCTTTTCGGGCTCATGCTCTTTCGCTACATACTTACCTGCGTGAGGTGTATTTAGCCCCCAGATGAAGAAGATAAATACAAAATAAGTTAGCGAATCAATGAAATACATAACTTGGTAGGAAAGAATCGAATCTTCACGAATAATCAGAGCCGAAATAAAGCCACCGACTCCGAGGCCAAGGTTCATCAACATAAAGTTAAAGCCAAAGATCTTGGTGCGATCTTCGATCGGAGTAACTCGGGTCAAAATCACCATCTGCGAAGGCCAGACGCACTGTCCACCAAAGGCGAATAAAGTTATTGCGATCAAGGCATGTGCTTGCGTTGTAACGAAGGCAAAGCCCAAGGCTGAAAAGCCAGATATCACAAGGCCTGCAAGCATTACTTTCTTGGGTCCAATGCGATCAACTAGCGAACCAAGTGGTGGTGTACAGATAATTCCAAAGAGCGCGCCCCAAGCCATTACCGCTCCACCAAATGCGATAGAGAATCCGCGAATATCGTGGAGATAGACCATCAAGAGCGAGAGAGTCATGCCACGACCAATAGCGCTAAGCGCGATTCCTGCAACGATACGTCGCGAATGCGGATTTAAAAGAGATGTGAACTCTTTAAAGGGCGCTTTACCTGCGAACATCAGGGCAGTCTATATCTGAGACAATAAGCCTTGTGTCCATTCCCGCCGCAAATGAATTCTCATTTGAGATAAAGAAGAGTGCAGAGAATTCACTCGCACGCGTTGGCACACTTTCTACTCCGCATGGAGATATTCAAACTCCCGCATTCATTCCAGTTGGCACAAAGGCCACAGTTAAGGCAGTTCTACCTGCTGCTATGCAAGACCTTGGCGCACAAGCTTTATTGGCAAATGCCTATCACCTCTACTTACAGCCGGGCCCAGATGTATTGGATGAAGCCGGCGGACTTGCTCAATTTATGAATTGGCCTGGCCCTACCTTTACAGATAGCGGTGGATTTCAAGTTCTATCGCTAGGGGTTGGATTTAAAAAAGTCTTAGCGATGGATGCCAAGACTTTCCGATCAGATCAAGTTATCGCTGGAAATAAGGAACGTTTGGCTCATGTAGATGATGATGGCGTTACCTTTAAATCGCACCTTGATGGTTCGATGCATCGCTTTACCGCTGAAATTTCTATGCAGATCCAACATAAAATCGGTGCCGACATAATCTTCGCCTTCGATGAATGCACAACGCTACACAACACTCGTCCTTACCAAGAGCTCGCTATGGAGCGCACTTACGACTGGGCGATCCGTTGCCTAGATGAACATAAGCGCTTAACTGATGTGCGCAGCGATAAGCCTTACCAAGCGCTCTTTGCGGTTATTCAAGGCGCACAGTATGAAGATCTGCGCAAGAAAGCAGCGCACGATTTGGGAACAATGTCATCATCCGGAATCGAATTTGATGGCTTTGGAATTGGTGGAGCGCTCGACAAATCTTCACTCGGCACGATTGTTGGTTGGGTAAATAGCACATTGCCTGAAAATAAGCCGAAACACTTGCTCGGCATTGGCGCACCTGAAGATCTATTTGTCGGTGTTGAAAACGGTGTAGATACCTTCGACTGCGTACTTGCATCGCGCATCGCCAGATCAAGCGCCGTCTACACAATGCAGGGGCGGTTTAATCTCTCTAATGCACCGTATGTGCGCGACTTCAATCCGATTGATGACGAATGTGATTGCTATACCTGCACCAATTTCACTCGCGCTTACTTGTGCCACTTATTCCGCGGTAAAGAGATGGTTGCCGCAACTCTGGCAACGATCCACAATGAACGATTCGTGGTTCGCTTAGTTGATCAGATGCGTCAAGCGTTAATCGATGGCAACTTTATTGATATGAAGAAGGAATTCTTAGGGCGCTACACCCATAGATCGGGTCAATCCCGCGATTAATTTGCGCCCCACTTGTGTAAGAAAGTTTCACGATCCATCTCATAAATATCCTCTGGACCATCTTCTTCATCAATCTGCTGACCTTTAAAGTTAAAGCCGAAGTATTTAATGACCGCAATTGATGGTCCATTTTCAGGGCTAACTGTGTATCTAAGAGTTTTTACTTCTGGAAAAGTTAAGACCCAGCGCCACATTCCCAACAACGCTTCTTTGGCAAAACCCTGGTTTTGATATTGGGTCTCAATGCCAAGACCGATCTCCATCATGCCCTGTGCATCTGGTACTCCATGGAAACTGGTACTTCCTATGATTTCGCGATTTTCTTTCAGAACTATCCAACGTACAAACCATTTATTTGTTGCCGGGTCTGCCTTTACTTGCGGAACGCGCCAAGCTAGTGGTCCTTGGAAATCAATCAAAACTCGCAGCGGGTTTGAAAAGGATTCATCAACCAGAGCAAAAGAATCATCACGCTTTTCAAAGAGATCAATAAGTCGATCACCTGCAATGTGGTGAAGTTCAAGCCTTGGCGTAACAATGACTGGCTCTTTCAGATGCATTTAACGAATACCCACCTTTGGTAAGTGCCAATCAAAGCGAATTGAAAGTTCGCGTACTAAAACCACAACCAAACCAGAAACAAGCGCCAGGATTCCAGAGTTAGCGCCAAGAGAATCACCGGTAACGTAAACAAATGAACCAGCCAAACATGAAGTTCCAATGGTTTCGCGGTGTAATAAAACAGGTTCTACTTGGCAAAGTACATCTCGCAACAAGCCACCGGTTACTGCGCCGATCAATCCAAGAAAAACAGCTGCAAGGAATGGCGCACCATGAGTGAGAGCAAACTGCGCACCTGAAACAGAACAGACTGCCAAGCCGATAGTGTCTAGAGTTAAAGCAAATCTGCCAACTGGCGTAGTGCGCTTCATTGCCAAAGTAATTAGCACTGCTATGGCAACGCCTGCAAAAAGCCACGAGTAAAGAACCCAAGGTGGTCGTTGCCCAAGCAAGATATTGCGGAAGGTTCCACCAGAGAGAGATGCAACGGCTGCAATAAATGCGATGCCACCGTAGTCCAAACCTTTATCTGCGGCGATGCGCGCACCAACCAGGGCAAAGGCAAAGGTGCCAGCCAGGTCAAGAATATTGACTAGAAGTTCTAGATCCACTGAATGAGTATAAGTGGATTAATTAAATGTGCTTTAGAGGCTAGCGAAAGCTTCTTCAAGAACGCCAAGGGCATCCTTAAGCAGTTCATCGCTAATTACGATCGGTGGCAAGAAGCGAATAACGTTTGCATAGGTGCCTGCGGTAAGAATGAGTACTCCCTTGCTCTGGCAGTACTTGATTACAGCAGCCATAGCAGCTGGATTTGGGTTCTTGGTTCCGGCTTCAACGAGTTCAATCGCCTGCATTGCACCGCGACCACGAACTTCGCCGATTATCGGATGTTTCTTAGCAAGAGCGCTTAGAGATTCGTTAAGAATCTTTCCTATGTGTTGTGCGCGTTCGACGAGTTTTTCTTCTTCAATAGTTTCGATCGCACCAAGAGCCGCTGCACATGCGATTGGGTTTCCACCATATGTTCCACCAAGGCCACCAACATGCGATGAATCCATAATCTCTGCTCGCGCAGTAACTGCTGCAAGTGGCAAGCCACCTGCGATTCCCTTTGCGGTAACGATCATGTCAGGAACAACGCCTTCATCTTCGCAGGCAAACATATTTCCCGTGCGTGCAAAACCTGTTTGAACTTCATCGGCGATAAAGACGATTCCCTTTTCAGTTGCAAACTTAGAAAGCCCAGGCAAGAAACCCTTTGGCGGGACAATAAATCCGCCTTCACCTTGAATTGGTTCGATGATTATCGCTGCAACATTATGTGCGCCAACTTCTTTTTCAATCTTTGAGGTAACAATCTCTAAGTAATCCTGCGCCATAGTGGCGAGGTTGCCTTCGTAGTGGAATGAGTAAGGCATTGGCATGCGATAGATCTCGTTAGCGAATGGACCAAAGCCTTCTTTATACGGAACGTTCTTGGCAGTCAGCGCCATAGTTAGGTTTGTACGGCCGTGATAAGCATGTTCAAAAACTATTACCGCTGGGCGCTTCGTTGAATGGCGCGCAATCTTGATCGCATTTTCCACAGCTTCTGCACCAGAGTTCTGCAAAATAGATTTCTTCTTATGTGTGCCTGGTGTTAAACGATTAAGCGCTTCGCAAACTTCGACATAACCCATATATGGAGCGGTCGTGAAGTTGGTATGTGTAAATGCCTGCACTGCCTCGACAACGCGTTCGACAACGCGAGGAGCTGCGTTACCGACGTTAACAACGCCGATACCTGCACCTAAATCGATAATGCGATTGCCATCAACGTCCTGCAAGATTGCGCCTTCGCCACGTTCGATAAAGGCAGGGATCGCCATTCCGAGTCCTGCTGAAACTGCCTCTTTACGACGTGCGATTAACTCCTGCGACTTAGGCCCTGGAATTTCAGTGGCCAAGTGACGTGATTGCGGGAGCGGGTCCTTTGAGGGCATAGGTAAATTGTAGAGCCTCTTTTTAACTTCTGTGGCGCAACGAGTTAGGCTCGGCCCGTGGAGAAGAGACTGGAAAAGAAAAACGAACTACGTCGCAGCGCTCCGCTGCTTGATGCATACCTAACTTACTTTGAGGCAGATCACACTCCATTTACCATTCCTGGACATAAACAAAGAGCTTCCCAAATTGATACAGGGCTAGGTGATGTCGTTGATTCAGATATTCCGCTCTACGGTGGTTTAGATGAAATTAAGTTAACTAATCAAGTTTTGGTGAAAGCCGAAAAACTTGCAGCCACTTTATGGGGCGCAGATTTTGCGCGTTTTTCTACCGGCGGATCAACTCATGCCAATCAGGCCGTTATCTTGGCTCTCGGAAAACCTGGTGACAAAGTCGCTATATCTCGCACCGCACATCGCTCTGTTTTAAGCGCTCTCGTTCTTGCCGGTCTTGAACCGATTTGGATGAGCCCAGAGATTGATTCTGCAACTGGTGTGCCGATTGGGATTGCGTTAACCGAGTTAGAGAGAGCGCTTACACAGAATCCGATTGCAGTTCTTCTGACCGAACCTGGTTATCTCGGAACGCTCTCTGACTTAAAACCTTTGATTATTGCTGCGCACGAAAAATCAATTCCAGTAATTGTTGATGCAGCTTGGGGCGGCCACTTTGGTTTTCATCCAGATCTTCCTGCACATGTAATTTCACAAGGCGCAGATGCCTTAATAACTAGTGTTCACAAGGCGCTTCCTGGATATAGCGCCTCTGCTCTGTTGCTTGCCAGAACAAAATTCATTAGCGCCGAAAGACTTGAGCAGAGCTTTGAAACTACGCATACCACTTCTCCGGCTGGCGCTCCCCTGGCATCTATTGATGCGGTTCGGGCGCTGCTGCAAACCCGTGGTCCTGAATTACTGGGAACGCTAATCGAAAATGTGGCGCAATTTAAATTAGCGGTGCAGGCAAACTTCGATCTGCCAATCTTCTTAAATCCAAGTGACTTTCCTGCAGGAAGGTTTGATCCGGTAAAGATCGTGCTGCGAGTTCAGCAACTTGGCGCTGCAGGCGTTGAAATAGAGCGCGCACTTATTGCACAAGGTTTTCGCGTTGAGATGGCCGATAACGACACAATAGTTTTCTTAGCCACCTTGGCCGATACCGAAGAAGATTTCCAGGCACTTGCTATGACGCTGATACCGATCCTCAAAAAATTACAGAACGCACAGCGCCAGAGCGCAACCGCGCTTAGTTGGTCAGTTGTGCCGCAGATTGCAACTTCGATGCGTGATGCCTACTTTGCAAAGACTGAAATGGTTAATTCAAGTGATGCAATTGGACGGATCTCGGCAGATCTCATCGCTCCATATCCACCAGGGGTGGCTGTTGTCGCACCCGGTGAAGTTCTAACGGAACAGATTGTCAGCGGCCTTAGCGCATCTCAAAAAGCAGGCGTTCGCATTGCTTATGCCACGGATCCAACGTTAAAGAGTTACAGAGTCGTAAAGAAGTAATTACTACTGGCTAGCAAACTTCTTTAACGCATCTCCATAAAGCCTAAAGACGGTCCAGTCATCCATCGCCACAGCTCCAAGTGATTTGTAGAAATCAATTGATGGCGTATTCCAATCCAAAACCCACCACTGGAAACGTTCGTAGCCGCGTTCTACACAGAGTTGAGCCAAGGTTTTCATAAATCCTTTGCCGATTCCATGCCCGCGATATTCCGGCTGTACGAATAGATCTTCCAAGTAAATGCCAGGCTTGCCGAGCCAGGTTGAGTAATTTAAAAACCAGAGCGCGATACCAACAATTTTTCCATCAACTTCAGCAACATGACAGAAGGCAACTGGATGGCTGTTAAAGAGCGATTGCTCTATTTGTTCGATAGTTGCAACCATTTCATCTGGAGCTTTTTCATAGACCGCTAGCTCGTATATCAAGCGATGAATATCGGAAGTGTCTTCAGGTGTTGCCAGTCGAATAAGCATGGATTGAGTTTAGGGGAAAAGAAAAACGGCCAGGTTTCCCTGGCCGTTCTCCCCTCGTGGATAGGTTAAAAATTAACCGATCTTCGCTACTAGCTCTTGAGCCTTCTTGAGGAATGCTCCGTCAAGAACGCTGAAGCCAAGTGCTTCTCCCTTGTCCTTTGCACATGCTGGACTCAAGATAAATGATGCAAGTGACTTAACGGCAGCTGCCTTGTTCTTATCTGAGTAGTTTGTATCAACCAACATGTAAGAAACGATACCTAGTGTGTAAGCACCAGGCTCTTTTGTTGCGTAATCAAATGACATGATTCCGTTGGCATCGATTGAAGCCTGTGAAAGGAATGCTGATGTTGTTACTGAGTTTGGCTCTACAGCATTTCCGACGTTGTTAATTACGTGTGCAACCTTTAACTTGTTTGCTACAGCGTAGTTAACTTCTGCGAATGTGATTGAGTAAGGAGTCTTACCAGCTAGCTGTGAAACGCCAGTTGATGATGATGCTCCCACGATACGTCCCAAGTTCTCAGGTGCGTTGATGTTTCCTGGGAATGAAGTTGTGAAGACTGATGCCTTCGCCTTTGTCCAAACTGTTGGGGCTGACTTGTTTAGGTAGTTAGTGAAGTTTTCAGTTGTACCTGATGAGTCTGAACGGTAGATAACCTTGATTGGCTTATCTGGAAGTGTGTAACGAGTTGTTGTTGGAATCTTTCGTGCAACGACTGGGTCGCCCTTTGAATCCTTAACAACTGCACCGTTCTTTGTCTTGTAAACAATTCGGTCGTAGGCACGGTTGTTATCTTTGATGATTGCTGGATCGTTCCAACGTGTGATTGTGCCTGAGAAGATTCCGGCAAGTGTTGATGCTGAAAGTGAAAGTGTGTTACGTGATGGAAGGTTGTGAAGGATTCCGATAGGTGCTGCAACTACTGGTGCGTGAATGATGCTCGCGCGCTTTGATGCTGCTGTGTGTGCTGCATCTGAGAACCAGAAATCACCAACTGAGCGATCTGAGTTCGTGCGACCAGCGCCTGAACCTGATGCTGCATAAGTAAATGAGTGACCTGAAGCTGTTGCAAATGGAGCCTTGCACGCTTCGATTAAGAGCGCTGGAAATGAGGCGCCTGAACCAGATAGTTCAACTGCATGAGCTGGAGTTGAAGTTACCAACCCAAAGGCAAGTGCGACTGCTGCAGATTTTGCAAGCATTGAAACTTTCATTAATTTTCCCCTTATTAGATTTAGGTGACGTGCAAGGGAAAAACTATGCGTGATGGGTTAACAGAACCCACTTTTCAAGCAAACGCAGATCAACTGTTAAGTGAACAGCAGGTTACGACTATCCGAAGCGGCCGGTGACGTAATTTTCGGTGCGTTGATCCTTCGGCTGCGAGAAGATCTCACTGGTACGAGAAACCTCGATCATTTCTCCTGGACCGCCATCTGATAAGAAGAATGCGGTGTAGTCAGAGACGCGAGCTGCCTGTTGCATATTATGAGTAACGATGATGATTGTCATCGAATCTGAGAGTTCGCGGATAGTTTCTTCAATGCGCAGCGTTGAACCAGGATCCAACGCAGAACATGGCTCATCCATCAATAACACTTGTGGGCTAACTGCCAAGGCGCGCGCGATACACAGGCGCTGCTGTTGGCCACCAGAGAGTGATCCGCCATGGGCATCTAGACGATCCTTAACTTCGTTCCAAAGACCGGCGCGAACCAAGCAAGATTCAAGTAGCTCGTCTTTATTTTCAACTTTAATCTGGGCAAGCTTTAAACCAGATAAAACATTCTCGCCAATGGTCATTGAAGGAAATGGATTTGGCTTCTGGAAAACCATACCGATTTGCAGGCGAATTTTTGTTACATCTACGCCAGGCGCATAAACATCTTTGCCATCGAGAAGTACTTGTCCGGCCATCGCAGCACCTGGAATAAATTCATGCATGCGGTTCATGGTTCGGATAAAGGTTGATTTACCGCATCCTGATGGTCCAATAAGCGCTGTAACAGAACCTGCGGCAAACTCTAGATTTATATCCTTCAATACGTAGTTCTTGCCGAACCAGGCATGAACGCCACGTGCCTCTAAGCCAGTACCTGTTGCAGTAGATGCATGGGTTCGCTCTTGTCTCGCATTTGCGACACTTGCTAACGAACTAGGTTGAGTTGATGACATGGCCTTCTCGCTTTCAGGAGTTTGGATCATTTTGAAATCTTTCTGGTTGATAGAGCGCGTGCAGTAATAAAGAGGATCAAAACTAAAATCATTAGCACGAGCAGACCCGCCCACGCTCTTGTAATCGCCTCTGGAGATCCCGCATTAAATGCCTTCCAGATGTAATAAGGAAGTGAGCCAACTGAACCATCAAATGGATTTGGATTGACTTTATCTCCGCCGCCGGTGAGCAACAGGATCGGCGCTGTTTCTCCGGCGATTCGAGCTACACCAAGAATTACCGCTGTCATCAATCCGCTTCGCGCTGCAGGCAAGACAATCATGGCAACTGTGCGCCACTGAGTTCCACCAAGGGCAGTTCCTGCTTCACGCAAGTCATTCGGGATGAGCAGCAAGACTTCCTCTGATGTGCGCGCAACAGTTGGGATCATCAAAATCGCAAGCGACAACGCGCCCATTAAGGCTGAGAAGCTCTTTGTTATTGGATAGAGAACAGCTGAGAGAATGAACAATCCAGCAACGATTGATGGGACGCCGGACATCGCTTGAACTAGGAAGCGGATTGGTCCAGCAAAGCGACCCTTAATCTCCGTTAAGTACAGGGCGGTAAGAATTCCGATTGGAACGCTCATAATCAACGCAAGGAAAACCAAGGTCAACGTTCCAGTAATCGCGTGCAAAACGCCGCCATTTGCAATTGGATCAGTGGAAGTTGCCATAGACATGTCATTACTTAATATTCCAAAGTGCAGGCCAGGAACGCCTTTTTGAATTACCGTAAAGAGGATACTTGCAATAGGAATTACGGTTACAACAGCGCCTAAAGAGACCACAGTGCTAACGAAAGAATCCTTAGCGGCTTGTGGGCCGCGATTTATAAATGAGAAAGTTGAAGTAAATAGGCCATATGCGACAAAGAAAACAAATGCGTAAGCCAATTTCCCTTTCATTTCGGTGACCGCTACGAAGAAATAAGAAAAGGCGATCGCGGCTAGGAAGAAAGAGATGCCGATGGCGCGTTCCTGAGGACGCTTGGCCCATGGTTTCGTTGGAACCGCTACGGCGCTCATCGTCCCGACTTTCCGGTTGACTTCACAATTACATTGGCAATTGCATTAACTATTAGCGTAAGTAGGAAGAGCACTAGGCCGGCAGCCATCAGGGCTTTAATTTCATACTCGCTGGCTTCTCCAAATTTGAGAATAATCAGCGAAGCCACGTTTCCACCGGCGCCAAGAAGAACATGCCAGTTGATTTGGAAGACAATATTTAGAACGGTGTAAACAGCAACGGTTTCACCCATGGCGCGGCCGAGACCGAGCATCGCACCACCAACAACGCCGCTGCGACCATGAGGAATAACTACCGCCTTAATCATCGCCCAGCGAGTTGCACCGAGTGCAAACGCTGCTTGAATTCGATCCAGAGGAGCTTGCGCAAAAATTTCGCGAGATACTGATGTGATAATCGGAATGATCATGATTGCAAGAACAACACCAGCCACGAATGGTGAACGAGTGAAGAAGTAAGGCTCTACTTCAAATAGTGGAATCCATCCCAAATATTTATTAATCAACTTTGCCCAGTATTCAACGCTAGGCATCAAGACCAAGAAGCCCCAAATACCGAACAGGATTGATGGGAAAGCCGCCATCATGTCGATTACCGCAACCAGAATTCTCTTCAGCCAAGCTGGGGCGTAAAAGTTCAAATAAAGCGCTGAAAAGACCGAGATCGGAACTGCAATTACCACTGCGACGATAGAGCAGAGAATCGTTCCAACCAACATAGCTGAGAGACCAAAATTACTTTCAACCACGTTTGCTGATTCATCCAAAGTGATCGACCAGTCAGCATTGGTAATAAACCCCAAGCCTTCTTCTCTCAAAACTTCAAATCCGCGATAGGCGAGGAAGAGCGCAATCAAGCCAAGCACCACTAGGGATGAAAGGCCACCACTTGTTACAACGCCACGAAAGACTTTATCCGAGCGACGCGGCTCAGTGGAAATTTCTCGTGGTTGTGGAATCAACGCTGTATCAGACATTGTTAGGCAAACTTACCTGTCACTAAGAAGATAACGCGACGGGAAACCGAAACAGCATGGTCTGCATAACGCTCGTAGTAACGGCCCAGCAAAGTTAAGTCAATCGCTGTCTCTACTCCATGAGGCCAGGATGGCTCTACAAGTTTTGAAATCAGTTTGCGATGAAGTTCATCCATCTCATCGTCATCTTTTTCAACTTGAGCAGCTAGTGAAGTATCGCGGGTTGAAATTACGACACCAGTTTTGGCGGCAATCTTTTCAGCAGCCTCTCCCATTGATTCAATTAGTTGTAATAACTGTTCTGGAACTGCTGACGCTGGATGGCGCAGGCGAACCACCTTTGCGACGTGGTGCGCAAGATCTCCCATGCGTTCTAGATCCGCTGACATACGAAGTGCAGTTACCAAGGCGCGTAAATCAGAAGCAACCGGTTGTTGGCGCGCGATGATGTCGATAATGCGGGCATCGAGATCATGTTGAACCGTGTCAATTTTTTCATCGAATGTGATTACTTCTTCGGCTAGCGGCAAATTCTTTCCGACAAGCGCACTGGTTGCTTTGGCCATCGAATCTGAAACCATCACACTTAATTCGAAGAGGGTTTGGGAGACGCTATCTAGTTCGTCCTGGAATACGGATCTAATTAAAGGCATGGCCGCACGCTAGGCGTACCTGTTTAATGGAGTGAATCCATTAGGTGAACGGAAGGTGAACTGGATCGACATGGCTATAGAGTTTGGCTATGTGGCGGCGCGATAAGGGTATAAATACGCAGGAAAGGCGTGAACTACCCATGCTATTGCTCAGTGCCCTAAATCAACTTGAAGGTGCGAGTTTGATCATCGCCCCGGGTGAGATCGCCATCTTCGCAAACCCTGAGGCAGAGAATCTGGGAATTCTACGAGAAGGTCGAATTCAAAGCGAAGAGTTACTTGCATCGATTCGAGTAGTGCGCAGAACAAACCTTAAGCAAAACGGAACAATCGAAATCGCGCGTGGCCCAATAGGTGAGGGCAAACGAGAGATAACCGTTGACGTTATTCCGCTTTCTGAAGGTGATTTGGTTTTAGTTCTATTGCGTGATGAAAGTGAAGCACAACGTGTGCACGAAGTACGTCGCGATTTCGTAGCCAATATTTCTCATGAACTTAAAACACCAATCGGTGCGCTATCTCTGTTAAGTGAAGCGGTACTAGGTGCCAAAGATGATTCCGAAGCGGTAACAAAGTTTGCATCCCGCATGCAGATAGAAGCAAAACGCTTAACGGATTTGGTGCAAGAGATTATTCAGTTATCACGTGTGCAAGATTCGGATCCATTGCAAGAGGCACAATCTCTATCTGTCTCAGACATCATCAAAGAGGCACTTGATCAATGTCGCACTACAGCGGATTCCAGAAAAATCACTCTTTCTTATGATCAAACTCAAGATGCAAATATCCTCGGTGATCGCGACCAGTTAACTATGGCAGTCCACAATCTAATTGAGAATGCAATCAACTATTCTCCGGTCGACACTAATGTTTCAGTCAGTACTTCCCTAGCAAACCAAATCATCACAATTTCTGTTGCCGATCAAGGTATCGGTATTCCTGAAGCAGAGACAGAGAGAATCTTCGAGCGCTTCTATCGGGTAGACCCAGCTCGTTCACGTGAAACAGGCGGAACTGGACTTGGGTTATCAATCGTTAAACATATTGTCACAAAACACGGTGGAGAGATATCCGTGTGGAGCGCTGAAAATGTCGGAAGCACCTTCTCGATTCGACTTCCAATTCAAATACCCAAAGGGGATGAAAAGTGACCAAGGTATTAATCGTTGAGGATGAAATTTCTTTCTCGGACGCACTCGCCTATCTCCTTAAGAAAGAGAGCTACGAAGTAGAGGTTGCCGTAAATGGCAAAGATGCGATTGATCT
>JAIYCF010000037.1 GCA_027488165.1 Streptomycetaceae bacterium | reverse complement strand
AGCTCAAGCGCCATTGAGTTAACAGTGAAATCGCGCCGTGATAAATCACCTTCAATTGAATCACCGTATTCAACTTCCGGTTTGCGACTTTCTGGATCGTAACTTTCGGTTCGGTAAGTTGTAACTTCAACAGTTGTATCACCGCGTTTTCCAGCAACAGTTCCGAATTCAATTCCGGTATCCCAAACGTTCTCCGCCCAAGATTGCAGAATTTTCTTTGTAACTTCTGGGCGCGCATTAGTTGTGAAATCTAAATCATTTCCAAGTCGCCCAAGTAACGCATCGCGAACTGGTCCGCCAACTAACGCCAAACGAAAACCTTGGGCGGCGAAACTTTGGGCGAGTGAACTTGCCAGCGGCGCCCGTTTGATGAGTGAGGCGATCGCAACTTCTCCCGCGGCTCCTAATGCACTCGTCACAAGACCAAGATTAGAGCAGTACCCTTGGTCTATGACCCCGGCACCTAGTGCGGGCAGCGAAGGTACGAAGAAAAAGCGCAGGCGTAGACGCCCCGCAAATCGCGCCCCACTTGCAAGTGATTCACCTGCCAATAATGAGCAGGCGCAGAATAAACGCCCTGCAAAGAGCCCTGCCAAGAATCCGCCACGGAATCCGAAGAGCTACGCAAAGCGCGTTGATGAAGTTAGCGCTGGTGGCTTAGTTATTGATCACAGCGGCAAGAACGGTCTTCTTATCGGTCGCATTGATCATAAAGATGCAAGTGGAAAAAGAATTTTATGGTCGCTGCCAAAAGGTCATATAGAAGAAGGTGAAACCCCTGAGCAAGCTGCGCTTCGTGAAGTCGCAGAAGAAACTGGAATTGAATCTGAGATCGAGCGCTCTTTAGGTGTTATTGATTTCTGGTTTATGGCCGGTGGTAAGCGAATTCATAAAACTGTTCACCATTACTTGTTCCGCGAAACCGGCGGTTTGTTAGCGCCACAAGAGAGTGAAGTTGATGAGGTTGGTTGGTTTCCATTAGGTGAAATTGTTGACCGTTTGGCTTATCCAGACGAGAAGAAGTTGATTGCGCGAACTGACGCAACCGCTGAAGTTGGCGCTAAATGAAGAAGTTATCAGCGCTCTTCTTCTCTTTAGCCTTTCTATTTATTAGCGCTCCACATTCGGCCGGTGATGTAACTGTTACAAAGTTAACTAGTAAGCCTCACCAACTATTTGATGGCACTTTTAGAAATGACGATCTAACAAATGATCTACTTCCAACAGGCAGATTAGGTAAGCCGCTTGAAAGTAAACCGAAAGGCCCGCGCACTTGGGTTATTGATGGCGCACTTCTTGATGAAGTCGCTGCTATGGCAGATGGTTACGAGTTAAGCAATGGTCAATTAACGACTGGACAACTTGTTGCTAAAGGTTGGATCTCTCGATTAATTCTTTTAACTGCCGGAGATAAAGTTTTCGCGCTGCCGTATGGAAACCCTGATTTATCGCTAGCTACACGCTCTGCGCCGAGCGAACTTCGCTTATATAAAAGTTATGGCATTGAAAGAGTTGAGTTTCATTTAAATCGTAAGGTTTCACCTGGAGATAGCAGCGCTTGGAGCACAGGTAAATCACGCCTTAGCCCTGTATTGCGCAAGAAATATACGCAAAACCGCCAAGCGTTAACAGCTCTGTCTTCGGTTGTTAGCGCACCTGAAGTCAAAGCCCAGCGGGCGAAATTAGCCGTCTTACTATCTCCTTCACTTGATAAGAAGGATCGCGACTTTTTCTCATATGACGCAGCCGATGGTGTAGCAAAAACATTAAATCGATTACGGGTCTCTTCCGGTAAATATCAAATAGCTTCAGAAACTGGAAATGTTCCAGTTACCGTAACCAACGACTTTAATGTTCCTGTAAACGTCGGAGTTGAATTAACACCGCTCAACTCTCGTGTACAAGTTTCAGATGTCACAACTTTCACTATTGGCGCTAATTCGCGAACTCAACTCTCTATCCCGTTTAACGCAATCGCTCCTGGCGCAACAACTGTGCTTGCTCAAATCACAAACGCAGATGGTGATGAGATTGGTCCAGCTTCGCGGCTCTCGATTAAAGTGACTTTCTTTGATTCGCGGGTTACTTACTTCACGATAGGTGCGGCGCTCTTGCTATTTGTGGCGGCTCTAACCCAGACTATTCGCAGAATACGAAGGGGGCGTAATGAAAAGTAATGAGCTATTCCGCGCCTCCGGTGTTATGGCGATCGGAACAATCCTCTCGCGCATCACAGGTTTCTTTCGTGCAATTCTTGCGGTTGCAGTATTGGGGACAGCGTTACTTGCAGATTCATACAACGTGGCAAATACGATGCCAAATATTCTCTACAACTTACTTGTTGGAGGAGCGCTAACTGCAATCTTCGTTCCGCAATTGGTTCGTTCCTTCTCAGATGAAGATGGTGGGCAAGGTTTTGCTTCGCGCTTAGTTACAACTATCTCGGGAATTCTCTTACTACTTGTTTTAGTTGGAGTAATTTTCGCGCCCTACCTTGTAAAGCTCTATGCACCGGAGTTTGCAACTGAAGGATTCGAGCGTGAGTTCTCGATCGCAGTTGCATTTACTCGTTATTGCCTGCCGCAGATCTTTTTCTTGGGGCTCTTTACGATGCTCGGCCAAGTCGCAAATGCGCGTGGTTCCTTTGCTCCACTTATGTGGGCTCCGATCGCCAATAACCTCGTAGTTATAGTGATTTTTAGCGGGGTTCTATTCCTTCAAGAGAGTATCTCGGTTGAAAACATTACCGATGCCCAGATCCAACTTTTAGGTTGGGGAACAACCCTCGGAATTGTTATTCAGGCGTTAATTCTGATCCCGGTTGTTAAAAAATCTGGAATACGTCTGCGCCTAATTTTCGGTGTTGCCGGACTCGGTAAATCTTTCTCGCTAGCCGGTTGGACATTGGTCTACGTTTTGATTTCTCAACTTGGCTATTTAATTACAGTAAATGTCGCTACCAGCGCAGCAGTGCGCAGCGCTCAGGCTGGAATAACAACTGGCGTTGGTTTCACGCCATTTACCAGCGCTTATTACATTATGTTGCTGCCGTATTCAATCGTCACAATCTCCATCGTTACTGCGCTCCTTCCACATCTATCTAAGTTAGCTATTGATAAGAATGTGGAAGAAGTTAAGAAGCAGTTGATCCGGGCTATCCGCATGTGTGGCGTTGTTACCGTTCCAAGTTCTGTTGCATTACTGCTCTTTGGTTCACTTATGACCGAAGTTCTTTATTTTGGGATCTCACTCGATGACTCTCGTTACATCGGTTATGTTTTATCTGCGCTGAGTTTAGGTCTGGTTGCATTCTCCATTAACTTAGTTCTAATCCGTGGTTTTAACGCATTTGAAGATACTAAGACCCAGGTTGTATCTATCTTGATCATAAACATAATTTCATCAGTGCTCTCTTATGTTTT
>JAIYCF010000084.1 GCA_027488165.1 Streptomycetaceae bacterium | reverse complement strand
CCAATAGTTACCAATGGACATCAAGTTGTAGCCGAAAACATTCTAAAGTTAAACCCAGATCTAGTTCTTATCGATGATGCCACAGGGCCGAAGTCTGCGATAGATACTTTGCGTCAAAGTGGAATTCAAGTTGTTCAGGTGCGGCAAGCCTGGACTTTCTCCGATATAGATTTAAAGATCGCAGATGTTGCCGCCGCTGTTGGTGCCATTTCATCAGGTGTTGCTCTGAGTAAAGAGATTGGTCAATCACTGGCTGCTGTTAAGGCGGCTGATCGCAAGGCAAAGATTCTCTTTCTCTACCTGCGGGGTGGAAACTCGATCTACTTACTTGGCGGAAAAGGGTCAGGGGCCGACTCTTTAATTTCTGCAATCAACTGCGTAGATGTGGGCGCGCAATTTTCAGCAGATCCATTTACTCCAGTTAGCGCAGAGATCTTGGCTGGGTTAAACCCTGATGTAATTCTGGTGATGAGTAAAGGTTTGGCATCGGTTGGGGGAGTTACTGGTCTGCGTGAACTACCTGGTGTTGCCCAGACCGAAGCTGGAAAGAAAGGGCGAATCCTGGCTGTCGATGATTCTCTTTTACTTTCCTTTGGTCCCCGAACTCCAGATTTGATATTGCAGATGGCGGCAGCAGTGGATGAGCTGATGAAATGAAGTTACGTTTTTCATTAATTGTCATCGCTCTCAACTTAGCGATCGTTGCCGCACTTTTACTGGGTGCTACGGAGGTTGAAAATATCTGGCGCTATCTCTTTAGCCCAGGTTTTGATAGCGAAAGCACTAACCATTTAATTCTTTGGGAGATCAGAATCCCGCGCATCTTTGCAGCCCTACTTATTGGTGCAGCACTTGGTTTAGCCGGTGCGATCGCGCAATCTGCAGCAAATAACCCATTGGCCGATCCAGCGATCCTGGGCACATCGGCAGGTGCAAGTCTGGGAGTAGTTATTGCAGTTCTCTTAAACGTTGCCGAAGTTGGTTCGCTCTTGGCGGTGCTCTTTGCAGTTATCGGTGCTTTATTGGCAACGGCGTTAACTTTTACTTGGGCTCGAACCGCTGGTGCGCTAATCATTATTGGTATTGGTACATCCGCCCTGTTTTCAGCGATCGTAGGTCTGTTGATTACCTCAACAAATAACCCAGAGATACGTTCGATCTCGTTCTGGTCACTCGGTTCGTTGGCGTTGGCAACTCCAGATAACCTTTTGATAATCGCTCCCGTATTCGTCGTCTGCCTGGTAATCGCAATCAAGATCGCACCACAGTTAGATTTACTTGCCCTTGGTGATATCTCAGTGCGCCACTTGGGAAGATCTCCAAAGAAGATCCGACTAAAAGCCTTTGTGATTATTGGACTACTTGTAGCGGTAAGTGTAAGCACCGTTGGTTCGATCTCGTTCTTAGCGCTTGCGGCCCCACATATCGCACGCATTGTCTTTGGGGGACGAAACCGAATCCTCACGATCGCATCATCGCTAATTGGCGCGTTGATCTTGTTGATCGGTGACACCATCGCACGCAGCGCTCTGCCACCGTATGAGCTACCCATCAGCTTGATTACTGCACTGCTGGGTGCGCCGATACTTATCGTGTTAGTGCGAAAGGCGGCGCTAGCGTGGAAATGATTAGGATCAAAGATTTAACTTTGCAACGCAATAACCGCGAGCTTTTCTCAGGGTTAAACGCTGCTATGGCAAAGGGTTCGATTTGCGCAATTGTTGGTCCAAATGGTTGTGGCAAGAGTTCGCTGTTGTTGGCGCTTGCGGGAGATTTAAAACCAGCTAGCGGTGAAATATTCATTGGCGAAAAGAACCTGCAGGATTTAAGCGATCTTGCGCAATCACAGCTACGAAGTATGGCGCTGCAAGAGCGCACCTTCTGGTTACCGATGACGGTGCGAGAGGTACTGGCACTTGGTCAAACTGATCAGGCTATAGAAGGTATCGAGCAAGTGGCTAGTGATTTAGGTTTCACTCAATTGCTAAACAACTTGGTGACCACTCTTTCGGTGGGGCAGGTTCAGCGCGTTGAGATAGCGCGGACGTTATTGCGCGAGTGCCCGATCTACTTCTTTGATGAACCATTTGCAGCGCAAGATTTGGCGAGCAAAGGCGCTCTAATTGAGATCTTTAAGCGGCTGCGCAGTTCAGGTAAGACGCTTGTTCTGGTCGTGCATAGCGAGGTTGAACAGCTATCTTGGTGTGATCAGGTAATCCAACTGGGTTCTTAGATTTGCCCAAGATTTTGCAAAGCTCGGGTGCAGAGGCAAGCGGGTTACATCATCAAATAATACCCAGCGCACTTCATGAGATTCATCATTTAACTCAAGTGCCACAAGTTCCTTAGTTGCTTCCGCGATTACTGTGTCGTAACACCAATTACCGTGTTTATCGGTCGAGGTATGGCGAATCATTAACTGTTGTGGATCGATACCGGTCTCTTCTACCGCTTCGCGAATAGCGCCATCGATAACGCTCTCATGCGAATCGCGCGCACCGCCTGGGATTCCCCAAGTGTCACCGTTATGAACCCAAGGTGCGCGATGTTGTAAAAGTATTGAACCGTCGCGATAGATCAATAGTCCTGCGGCGCCATGTAGACCCCAATGTTTTGATCCGCAATCGCATTGGACCCAACCATCTCCATCGCGCGCAACCATGTTCCTACTTTGGCATATCTGCCAATAACTATCCACATGTAATAGGCGTGGGGCCTTTCTTATCAGTTGCTAGATCTATCTTCCCGCAGATGAAACTGCGATTAATTCTCACAGCAATCTTTATATCTGTAAT
>JAIYCF010000065.1 GCA_027488165.1 Streptomycetaceae bacterium | reverse complement strand
GCGCCGATCTTCCGCTTTACCGCCGATATTCAATCGCGCCGTCGCTTAGGGCTAACTGCAACGCTGGTTCGCGAAGATGGCATGGAGGGCGAAGTATTTTCGCTAATTGGCCCAAAGCGCTTTGATGTACCTTGGAAAGAGATTGAAGCGCAGGGATATATCGCACCTGCCGAATGTATTGAGGTGCGTGTAAATCTCACTGAAGCAGAACGCCTTTCATATGCAACTGCAGAGCCAGAAGAGCGTTATCGCTACTGCGCGACTACTCGCACCAAACGCGATGTCGTTGAAGAACTTGTTGGGCTGCATGCTGGAGAACAGGTTCTGGTTATCGGTCAATACATTGATCAGCTAGATGACCTCTCTAAGACCCTTGGCGTTCCGGTAATTAAAGGTGAAACACCAATCAAAGAACGTGAAAAGTTATTCGCGGCATTTCGTACCGGTGAAATTACTTGCTTAGTTGTCTCAAAAGTTGCCAACTTTTCTGTTGATCTACCTGAAGCAACAATTGCGATTCAGGTATCTGGTGCATTTGGTTCTCGTCAGGAAGAAGCGCAACGTTTAGGTCGTATCTTGCGTCCTAAGGCTGATGGCCGTGGTGCGAAGTTTTACTCAGTTGTCTCACGCGACACTATCGATCAAGACTTTGCTCAGAACCGCCAGCGCTTCCTTGCCGAGCAAGGTTATTCATATCGAATTATCGACGCGGATGATGTCTTTCAAGGGAAGATTTAAAGCGCTCTACATCCACTCTAAAGAAGTCATGGTGCTCGCCATTGATATGAATTACCGGAACTTCGTGTCCATATAACTTTTCCAGCTCTTCGCTACCGTCAATTAGTTTTATCTCTAATTCAAAATTTAGCTCTTCGGTAAGGCCAGCCAGAGTTAATTCAGCGTTCTCGCATAAGTGACAGCCACTGCGTGAATAAACAGTTACTACTGGCTTCACTTCTTCTTTTTCTTAGGTGATGTAAATGCGCGGTCTACTAATTCTTGGATGATTAGGGTGGCATCACCTTTAGCGCGATAAAGATTTTCTTCGGCGTTCTTCAAGAGCGTCTCTGCAGTTGTCTTTGTGACAGTTCCTACCAATGGGCCGTATTTCTTTGAGAAAACCTTGTGAGCGATCTCGCCAATTGAATTTGCTAACTCAGTGCGCGCTTCATCGAGGGTCGGTTCAGGACGTGGTGCAGAAGTATTGAAATCCAAGGTAATTGGTCGCTCAGATTTCATCCTTGAGATTACTTCTGTGAAATCTATGTCAACCATAGTTTCTTGGGACTCGGGGGTCATGGCGCCATTCTCGCATCCTGATAGCGTTGGGCGCTATGGCAAGGAAATTTATGCGAATTCCCACTCGCTCTGTTGCCATACTCACAGCGTTCTCCGCACTTTTACTCGGATTAGTTACACCAACATCGGCAGATGCGTTAGTTCTAGTTCGTCCTGCAACTCATTGGGGCAATGTTTACGCTGGCCCTCCGACCAATATTCTCCAATCTCCAACTCCGAAAGTTGGAAAGCTCGAGAAGAAGTCAAAAATTATTGTTAAGTACAACAACTTTCCAGAATGGACCAAGGTTCAAGTACAAGCCGCCGTTGATGTCTGGGCAGCAAACTTTGAATCCAGCGTTCCAATTTATATTGATGCAACTTGGGGAAGATCACCATCCTTTAGCGTTCTGGGCAGTGCGCGCCCCGGAAGTTATTTCGCAAATTTTAAGGGCGCACCGGATTCCAGTCTTTGGTATCCATCAGCGCTAGCTAACGCACTCGCTGGTAAAGATTTAGATGGTGATAACCCAGAAATGATTATCACCGTTAACTCGCTAGCCAATTGGTATCGCGGAACCGGTTCTGGTCCAAGTAGAACTGAATACGACCTGCAATCTGTCATCCTGCATGAGATGGCGCACGGACTCGGTTTTCTCTCAACCGATAGTTATGACGATTTCTTTGGTTATGGATCAATTGATCAACCAACTCCTTATGACGCGTATGCGCAAACAGAAGATGGACGCAGACTTTCTGATCTTCCTTCCCCTTCACTTGAACTTGGCCAGGCGCTAACTTCAAAGTTAGTTTGGGCAGGACCGCTGGGTATTGCTGCAAACGGTGGAGAAAAGCCGCTGCTTTATACGCCGAAGAAATACGAAGATGGTTCTTCGGTAAGCCATTTAGATGAAGCAACATTTTCAAATGCAGGTAAAGATGCGGCGATGTCTCCCAATCTTGACGCAGGTGAAATTTTCCACGAGCCAGGTCCGCTATTGCTTGCGATGATGCAAGATCTGCGTAATAAACCACCTGTAGGTATAGCCGTTGGAATTCCGCAGCAAGTTCGTAACGCCCAGGCACTTCTTTCCGATAGCTCAGCGATCATCCGCTTTGATCCGCCTGCCAATGCGCGGGCAGCGCAGATAACTAGTTACACGGTAAAGAACACTAAGACTGGTGCAGAGAAGAGTTTCACAAATAGCCCAGCCATAATGCCCGGATTAAAGAACGGCACGCTCTATTCATTTGAGATAACCGCCTCCAACTCATTGGGAACTTCCGATCCTGTCACAACTAATTCGGTGACTCCGCAAGAGCCTTGGAAGAAGACTGTTATCGACCCGAAGGTTGATGCGCGAAATGTAACTAGCGTTACCTTCAATACAAATCCGGCAGTTGTTTATCAAGATGCAAATAATGGGTCTCTCAAAGTTGCGCTTTGGAATGGAAAAATCTGGAGCAAGTTAACGGTCGATGGTCGCGGCGGGTCTGCCGGTCGTACTCGCAATCCCATCGCAGGAGATGTCTCTGCCTGCGTAAGCGGATTTGGCAAAACCCAAACGCTACATATCTTCTATTCAGATTCAGTTGATAAAGATCTCCGCTATGCCACTTACGATGGAAAAGTTTTCAAGTACGAAATCATTGATGGCAATGGACCTGCGGTAAATAACTATGAAGATCCAGTCCGCGTCCGCACGGCAAGTGATGTGAGCGTTTCTAGCGCTTGTTCAGTTAGCTCAGCCGGAATCCAGGTCTTCTATCGCGATGAGTCTCAAGGAATTCTGCTCGGCGCAGTTAAGGCGAAATCAAGCCCAGAATGGAAGTACGAACTCGTAGATGGCGATCGAAAAACTGATGATCGAACTACCGGTGATGTTGCTTTCCATCTAGATGCGCTCTTTGACGGCAAAGAAACAATTCTGCTTTACGACTCAATTCTCACTATCAATAATCGTAAAGAAGCTACTTCAGGTGCAATCAGAGTCGCGAAACGAATTGGACTCGCTGCAAGTAGTTGGCGCTATCAAACACTTGATACATCAGGTAACGCGATTTCCGTCGTTGGCTATGACGTAGCACTACACAAAGGTGCGCGTGGAATTCTTGCAACGTGGCTCACCTCTTCAATTCTTACTCTGCCTAAGGCAGAGCAGATTCGCTGGGCATATCTGGATGCCCCAACTGTCTTTACGACCTTGCCACCAACTAACTATGGAACACCCGCTAAGTTCTTGAGCAGCGATGGAACGACAACCGCATTTAACTGTCAGGAAAGGCTCTGCGCCATTGATATCTCGAAGAAGACAATCTCTTTAGTCTCTAAAGAACAGAGCTCAGATGGAATTGATTCAACTTGGATCGTTTTAAATAAGGTACGCACTTTGATAGCCGGCGTAAACAACCAACTTATCTCGCTCCGCCCACTCTAAAAATTCCAGTCTCAGTCAAAAGAAAAAGCCCACCAACTGCAGAATAAGCGATCGCTTTAGCGGCGTTCATTTCAGCGGCGCTAAAGGCTCCAACTAACAATCCTTTACTATCAAATTGTAGAACAAAGGTTTGGCCTTTAATCAGTTTTATTGGTGACAAACCTTTGATCGCCGCTGTTGGTTCTAGCGCAACATAGAATGATTTATTTGGACCATTTGCTGCCAAAGTTGCACCGGTAGATGCGATACGCGTTGTCCAAGTTGGTGCGAAAGAACTTGTGAATTTGGTAATCGCGCTCTCGCTAGTTGTTCCTGATTTAACTGAACCCGTTAGAAATAGGGTGCTAGTTGCACTTGTCCAACTGCGTAGGGCTCTTGGTGCAGAGCTACGCACTACTGAAGAGATTGTTCCAGCCTTGGAAACTTTTATTAGAACTCCGTCTTCACGCCCAACCAACCTCTTACCTGAAAGCGTTTCAGTACTTGATCCAAAGAGATTAATGGTGCCATCGCCAAGCCTGACTACAGAGTTCAATTTGGTCTTGGCTGTTCCGATCTTTAACTCTTTACTAAATTCACCTTTGATATTGGTTGAGATAAGAAATGGGCCAGATTCGCGAGAGCCAATTGCAGATATTCCTGTGGGGCTAATTGAAATTGCCTCAACAATTGAAATCTCGTTCTGGAGCGTTGCAAGCGTTTCGGTAACTTCGCCAGCCTTACTTACCTTCCAGAGCGTTAGCAGGCGCATATCTTGGCGAAGCGGCGTTACATTTTCGATAGCTACATTATCTGGATTAAGCGCACTGCCAGTTGCGGTAGCTGTTTCTGCGCTTATCGCAGCAGCCGAATTACCTGCGAGCCAGATATTTCCTTGGCTATCTGCGGCTATTGCGGTGGCCACTTCATCGCTTCCGGAATCAATGGTCTTTGACCAAATGCTTGCCCCAGCAAAATCTCTCGCCTGAATTTCGATATTTGAGGTGTTGCTCAAAACGTTCTTAACTGTGATTACTGATTCTGCGGTAACGGTGAAGAGCTCGACGTCCGTGCTCTCCGCCCATTTAGCCGCAGCCTTTAATGTTACTAATTTAGGTGCCGCGTTGGCCGTTGCCGGAAATATCAGCGCCGCAATTAGAGCGAGTGCTAAAAAATATTTATGCGAGTTCTTGTGAGCGATCACGTGCTGCCTTCATAGCGTTTGCAACGGTGGCCGAGATATTGGAATCGTTAAATGAATTGAGCGCAGCGAAAGTTGTTCCGTTAGGGCTAGTTACTTTTTCGCGAAGCGTGGTTGGAGAATCACCAGATTGGTCGAGCAGCTTTGCGGCGCCCACAATCGTCTGAATAGTTAAAGTAGTTGCATCTTCTTGCGAGAGTCCAAGTGCAACTGCGCCATCGACCATCGCTTCTACAAATCTAAAGAAATATGCTGGGCCAGATCCGCTAGTTGCAGTTACGGCATCCTGGAGATCTTCATCTACCTCAATGACCTTTCCAACCGCGCCTAAGAAACCGAGAGTAAATGCTTTCTGTTCAGCCGTGACTAGCGCACAGCAAGAGATGGCAGCCATGCCAGCGCCAACTAGCGTTGGTGTATTTGGCATAACGCGAATGACTGGGTTTGCAGATGTGCCAATCTGATCTGCGATAGAGCGGATCTGCTTACCGGCAACGAATGAGATAACTAGTACACCCTTAGTAATAGCAGGCGCGATTTCAGCCAAAACAGTCGCCATATCTTGAGGCTTAACGACTAGAAGAATTAGATCGCTCTGTGCGACGTTTGTGGCTAATTCAGCGTTTGCCACTTTATAGCGCGCGATTAACTCGGCAGCGCGTTCTTCGCGCTTTTCAGAGATAGTGATATTTGTTGGCTTAACTCCATAGGTAATCAAGGCAGAGATAAGCGCTTCACCCATTACTCCGGCCCCAATAACTGCGACCTTGGAGTCGATTAGTGATTTCTCTGAATTAGCCATAGCGAAAGAGTACGCGTAGGCTCTGCAACTATGTCAGAAATTAAGCCAGGTTTCGCACGCGATTGGGTCGAATTCACAGATCCCAACGATCCTGAGGAAATCTTTAAATGTGACTTAACGTGGCTGACTTCATATTGGACCTGTATTTATGGCGATGGTTGCAAAGGCGTCTTTGAAAACCGTCCCAATGCCGGATGCTGCACAGAAGGTGCGATGTATTCCGATGAAGATGATGAAGAACGCGTTCGCAAAGCAGCTGCAGATTTAACTCCCGAGATGTGGCAGTTCTACGACCAAGCTCGTCCAAAGAAACCAAATGGACAACTTCGTATCTCAGATTTAGATGAAGATAAAGAACGTAAGACTCGCACTATCGATGATGGTTGTATTTTCTTAAATCGTAAAGGTTACGAAGCTCCTGGCTTTACTGGAAACTTCGGTTGCGTTCTGCATCATTTAGCTCAGAAAGAAAATCGTCACTTCGTTGAAACTAAACCAGATGTATGTTGGCAACTGCCATTGCGTCGTAGTTTTGAGACACGT
>JAIYCF010000001.1 GCA_027488165.1 Streptomycetaceae bacterium | reverse complement strand
ATTTGAGGCCATTACATTTAAAGTTACAAGGGTAGGAACGCCTTCACGTAGATCTGTTCCTGGAGTTTTTCCTGATTGGCTAGATTCACTAGCAATATCGATAACATCATCGGCAAGTTGGAATGCGATACCGATCTGTTCGCCAAATTTAGTTAGCGTCTCAACGGTTTCACGAGATGCTCCAGATAGAAGCGCACCAAAGCGCGCACTAGTTGCTATGAGTGAACCGGTCTTATCCCCCACTACGCGCAGATAATGTGCGAGTGGATCTTCACCATTTTGCGGGCCTTGGGTTTCCATAATCTGACCGATAACTAAACGTTCGAATGTTCGCGCTTGCAGGCGAACTGCTTCAGGGCCAAGGTCGGCAAGTAGGTCTGATGCTTTAGAGAAAAGGTAATCACCGGTCAAAATTGCGATGGTATTTCCCCAACGATTGTTGGCGCTTTCTACCCCGCGACGTAGTGGCGCTTCATCCATTACATCATCGTGATAGAGCGTTGCTAAGTGAGTTAATTCGCATACAACTGCAGCGGGAATTACTTCCTTACGGGTTGGATCACCAAAGTGAGATGAGATCAGAGTTAATAGCGGGCGCAAACGCTTGCCGCCTGCTGCAACGAGGTGGCGAGAGGTTTCCTCAACAAGTGGGTAATCACCTTTGATGTGCTCGCGCAGTAAATGCTCAACGCCTTGCATGCCTGTTGCAAGATCTGCCTCAAGTGCGGGATCTAGATCAGGAATGCCGAATGATGACATTAGCGAAGGAAGTTAGCTGAGCTTTGAATAAAGTTAATCAAAGGAGTTGGGAAAATTCCAAGTCCGAAGGTGGCTACTGCAGAAACTGTAATTGTTATCTGTGTGTAGATTGATGGAATAACAACGCTAGTTCCATCTTCGACCGGATCTTTAAAGAACATCAAAACTATTACGCGGATATAGAAGAAGGCTGCGATCGCTGATGAAAGTACACCGGTGATCAATATTGCAGTTGATCCACTTTCGTATGCAGCTGAGAAGATCGAGAACTTTCCGATAAATCCGCTAGTTAGCGGGATTCCCGCGAAAGCCAACAAGAAACCAGCAAATGCTGTTGCAACCCATGGCGAACGCTTTCCTAGTCCGCTCCAACGATTTAGATCGGTTACTTCACCAGAAGAATCGCGAACTAAGGTCACAATTCCAAAGGCACCTACCGTCGCAATTCCGTATGCAAAGAGATAGAAGATTGAAGATTCCAAACCTGATTTGCTTAGTGCAACTACACCTGAGAGCAAGAAGCCTGCGTGAGCGATTGATGAGTAAGCGAGCATGCGCTTTACATCGCGCTGTGCGATTGCAACGAGTGAGCCAAAGACCATAGTTATCAAGGCGATTGCGATGATCGCCGGACGCCATTGCCAGTAAGCCTCTGCAAATGAGACGTAGAAGATTCGGAGCATCGCTCCGAATGCAGCAACCTTGGTTGCAGCCGCCATTAAAGCCGTAACGGCAGTTGGTGCACCCTGATAAACATCTGGAGACCAAGCGTGGAACGGAACTGCGCCAACTTTAAAGAGAAGACCGATTGAGATAAAGGCGATTCCGAGAAGTAGATAAATATCGTTTCCACTTCCACCGATTACCGCTGAGTGAATGCCCGCGAAGGTAACTGATGATGAATAGCCGTAAAGATATGCGATACCCATCAGGAAGAACGCTGAAGCAAATGCTCCGAGCAAGAAGTACTTAAGCGCAGCTTCTTGCGACATCAAGCGGCGGCGGCGCGATAGACCGGCCAATAGATAAAGAGGAAGTGAGAGAACTTCTAGCGCCACAAAGAGCGTGATTAAATCGGTAGCAACTGGAAAGAGCATCATTCCGGCGATTGCAAAGAGAGTTAGTGGATATACCTCTGTGACTCTTAAATCTTGTTGTAGAGATACCCGTTCTTCATCTGAACCTGGAAGTGCTGCAGGTAGCGCTGTGAAGTTCTCTTGATCGGCCAGCAAAAAGACGGCGATGATTGAAATAACCAAAATCGAACCTTGAATCAACATTCCTGCGCCATCGAAGGTAACTGATTCCATCGCTGCTGCTGATGAAGAGCGATCACGCACGCGAATGAGCGATACCAGCGAGAGAACTAAAGCTGCCAAGGTTATAAAGAGTTGTGATGAAGCGCGTGATTTACGTGGAGCAAAGGCTTCAATGAGTACGCCAAGAACCGCACCGCCAAGCACGATCAAAATCGGTGCTAGAAGTGCGTAATCAAGGGTTGGAGATACGAATTCAATCATTACTTGCCCTCACTCATTGTTGGCGCTGGATCGCTAAATCCTTGTTGCGAAATGATGGTTTGCGACGCTGGATTAATGATGTTTAGCAGCGGTGATGGGTAGAAACCAAGAACCACGATCGTTGCGATAACTGGTGCGATCGCAATTTTTTCGCGCAGAGTTAGGTCAGTTAAATTCTCATTGCCCGGAGTTGTTGGACCGTGCAGAGCGCGCTGTACCGGAATCAAAATGTAGAGCGCAGCTAAAACGATTCCAAAGGTAGCAATTACTGCGGCAACTGGGTAGCGCGTGAAGGTTCCGACTAGAACTAGGAATTCGCTAACGAAGCTAGAAAGACCCGGAAGCGCCAAGCTAGATAAACCTGCGATAAAGAATGACCAAGCCATGATTGGTGTAACTCTTTGCAGTCCGCCGAAATCTGAAATCGTTGACGACTTGCGGCGCGAAATCATAAATCCAGCAACTAAGAAGAGTGCTGCTGTTGAGAATCCGTGGTTAAACATATACAAAGTTGAACCAGACATACCCTGCGAAGTCATCGCGAAGATTCCCATAGTGATAAATCCGAAGTGAGAAATCGAGGTATATGCGATCAAGCGTTTGATGTCTTTCGCGCCAATAGCAAGGAATGCGCCGTAGAGAATTGAGATTACGGCGAGAGTAATAATCATTGGTGTAAATGTCTTGCTTGCCTCTGGGAAGAGAGTTAAGCAGTAGCGAATCATTCCGAATGTTCCGACCTTATCGAGAACACCTAAGAGCAAGACTGATGTTCCAGGGGTCGCTGACTTTGCAGCATCTGGTAGCCAAGTGTGTAGCGGCCAGAGCGGAGCCTTGATTGCAAAAGCGATAAAGAATCCGAGGAATAAGACGTTCTCCATCATCGGAGTCAAAACAGTGTGCAATTGCGAAAGAGTTGTTATATCGAAGGTGCGGTTGCCATAACGAGTTGCCATGACATAGATGCCGATAATTGAGGCGAGCATTAGCAAGCCACCAAAGAGGCTGTAGAGCAAGAACTTCACTGCTGCTGCAGCGCGTTCGCCGGAACCAAAGCCACCAATTAAGAAATAAACCGGAACCAGCATCGCTTCAAAGAAGACGTAGAACAAGAAGACGTCAGTCGATGCAAAGACGCCGATCATCATTGTTTCAAGTACAAGAAGAAGTGAATAGAAGACCTTGGCGCTCCAGCGGCCGCCTTCTGATTCATTCCATCCAGCAACAACAACGATCGGAGTTAAGAGAACAGACATCAGAATCAAAACAAGGGCAATGCCATCAACGCCTAGGGCATATTTGATACCAAAGGCAGGAATCCATTCGCGAGATTCTACGAATTGAAAACCTTTAGCGTTGAAGTCAAAAGAGATCGTCATGTAAATGCCAACGACTGCAACCAAAATTGTTGTCACAAGGGCGATCTGCTTAGTTAAAAGCACATTTGTCTTCGGTGCGATCGCGATAAAGGCGGTGCCGATAAGCGGCAACAACATTAAGAAGGAGAGGATGTTCATATCTGCCAGGTT
>JAIYCF010000096.1 GCA_027488165.1 Streptomycetaceae bacterium | reverse complement strand
CTGCATCATCAACTTCGCCATTTTGATCGTAACCAAGTTGAACAATCTTTGTTCCGGCTTCAACAAGTCTGCGCATGATTGCATGTTCGAGAACAATCTTTGCGTAGTAACTTGCATTAGCAGCTGTTGGAACGGATGAGATAAGAGTATGTAGATAAGGCGCACCACCTGCACGTGCAATGTCACCGCGCTTTGTCAGTTCAGCTGCAACGGTAATTGCATCTGCTGGTTCGCCGCGGCTATAGAGATCAAGAATGGCTTCATAAATTAACTCGTGCGAAGGACGATAGAAATCGCGTTCGCGCAAAATTTCTAGTACATCTGCGATTGCATCTTTAGATAACAACATTCCGCCAAGAACAGATTGTTCGGCGATTAAATCTTGTGGTGGTGTGCGCTCGAAATCGGCGCCGACGTTGTTATATGAAGCGTTGGCGCGCGATGAATTGTTAGGTAGTTCGGCGATACTCACCGGTGTAACTTCCCACCTAGCGCTGACAAAAGCGAAGCAGCCTGGGGATAAGGCTGTGTATAAAGGGGTGGATAAGCGCCTTTTCCTGTGTAAATACCTGTGTGCAGGGTGTGGGTAACTATTGGGGAGAACGCGGATTTAAGGGAAAGCGCAGGTCAGGGGCGGGTAATCAGAAAACTTGCCTGTGTATGAAAGTAATTTCTCACTTCTCAACCAATGAGATTCCTATAAATTTGAAAATAAAAACCCCGGCCGAGTTAACGACCGGGGTTTTAATTAATAACTTACAACCAAGAAATTACTTGGCAGCGACAACCTTTACGGTCACTGTTGCAACAACTGAATGTGCAAGTGAGACCTTAACTGAGTGCTCGCCAGCCTTCTTGATATGTCCAGCAGTCTTGATGCTGTGACGGTCGATATCGACGCCTGCTGCTGCCTTGATGGCTGCTGCAATGTCTTTATCTGTGACAGAACCGAATAGGCGACCTGCAGTACCAGCTTTAACTGAAACTGTGATTGCTGCCTTTTCTAGTGATGCCTTGATCTCTTTAGCGTGATCGATATCGCGGACTTCACGTGCAGCGCGAGCGCGACGGATTCCTTCGATCTGCTTTTCGCCACCAAGTGACCATGCGATTGCAACGCCACGTGGCAACAAGAAGTTGCGTGCGTAGCCATCTTTAACAGTTACTACATCGCCGGCTGAACCGAGCTTTGCAACTTCGCGAGTAAGAATAAGTTTCATTTTCTCATTCCCCCTTAGCGCGCTGTCGATGTGTAAGGCAAGAGCGCTACTTCACGGCTGTTTTTTACAGCTGTTGCGACCGAGCGTTGGTGTTGTGTGCATGCGCCAGTGACGCGGCGAGCGCGGATTTTGCCGCGATCAGAAATGTATTTGCGAAGTGTGGCGATATCTTTGTAATCGATATATGTCACCTTGTCGCGACAGAAGCTGCAAGGCTTCTTCTTGAACTTCTTATTAAGGGCTGCAGCTTTTGCGCCCTTATTTTTCGGTTCCTTTAGGTTCCGGTTATTTCTTGCTCCCATTGTGGTGCTCCTTTTAAGTGGGCCCTAGTTATTAGCTAGGAATGGATGGACTGGTTAATAAGCTTTAAAAAGGTGGTTCTTCGGAGGTTGTGGTTGCCCATCCTCCGCCTGAATTGCTTGTTGAAGCAGCAGCCCATGGATCGTCGCTAAATGACTCTCCGCCGGTTGCAGCTGGTGCAGAGAATCCGCCACTTGTTCCGCCTGCGCGTTGTGCACGAGTCACCTTTGCAGTTGCGTTACGTAGTGATGGACCGACTTCATCAACTTCTACCTCAAAAACAGTGCGCTTTTCACCTTCTTTAGTTTCATATGAACGCTGCTTTAGTCGACCAGAGAGAATGACGCGCATTCCCTTGGTTAGTGACTCTGCAACGTTCTCAGCAGCTTGACGCCAGATCTGACATTGAAGGAAGAGGCTCTCGCCATCTTTCCATTCGTTAGTTGTCTTATCTAGATAACGAGGTGTTGAGGCAACGCGAAATTTTGCGACGGCCGCACCTGATGGTGTGAAACGAAGCTCTGGATCGTCAACTAGGTTGCCGATCATTGTGATTGTTGTATCTCCTGCTGCCATTTTTTACCTCTTCTCTCAGTTCACTGAGACTTATCTACTGGTGGAGTCCTTGCTTTAAATTATCGTCAACGAGTGACAATTAAGGAGCGACGCTCCCTAACTGTGGATTACTCGGGACGCATAACCTTTGTGCGGAGAACTGATTCGTTCAAATTAAGTTGACGATCTAGCTCTTTGATTGCTGCTGGTTCGCAAGTCATATCGATGACTGCGTAGATACCTTCGCCTTTTTTCAGAATTTCAAAAGACATACGGCGCTTGCCCCAAAGGTCAAGCTTGTTTACTGTGCCACCGCTATCTTTGATGATCTTGAGATATGTCTCAAGGCTTGGTGTGACTGTGCGTTCTTCAAGTTCTGGATCAAGAATGACCATTAATTCATAGTGACGCATGCGTTAACCCGACCTCCTCTGGACTAAGACGGCCACGGTATTTCCGTGACAGGAGGGTTAGTGCTTCATTGTTTGGCCCCCGATGGGAGCCTCACGCTGAAGGCTCAAGGGTACGCGTTGCTGCTTTCAAAGAGAAATTCACGCAGGGATCTGTGGGCGGCTGGGCCTTGCGTGCCACCGGCCAGCCCGCGGCGGACAAATATGGCGATTAGGTAGATGGTGGCTGCGATTCGCAGCAAAGAAATAAGTGCATATCCGTAAAGCGGCAGGCCAAATTTCGCACCCGTGACGGTGGCTAAGTGCTGCCAAATTGCAACGTGATAAATAACTTCGGCGCCTTGCCAGATCCAGAACGCATGTAAATCTCGCTTATCAACTAAGGCCATCACAGCAAGTGGAGTTAGCCACAAAACATATTGTGGTGAGTAAACCTTGCTAACGACCATCACTGCAGCCAGCACTATGAAACTAAGTGAAGCAAGTGATGGAATATTGCGAAGTTCGAGAATATAAATTGTGATTGCGGCGAACGCAGCAAGCAAAATCAATATTGATATGTAATTTAAATTTGGAAGATAGACGCCGAGTGCAGACAGCGCATACCAAATAGATCCCCAATCCGAACCACGCGAAAGATTTAATTGATAGAAACGCAACCAACCTTCGGGGGTTGTTAGGTAAACCGGCAAGTTGATTGCCGCAAAAGTTGCGGCAGTTACAAAGAGATAACGAAGCGCAGCTGGGATTTGATTGCGGCGCAAGAAAATAAATGCAATGGGAAGCAATAGAAAAATTGGCATGAACTTTGTTGAGATAGACAGTCCCAGCGCCAGTGCACTTAAATCTAATTTCTTCCTATCAAACCAATAGATCGCACCTAACATCGAAATAATCGCCCAGAGATCCCAGTTAATGTAGAGCGAAGCAATTGCCGCAGGTGCGAGTGGCGTTAAGTACGCAAACTCAGGGCGCATCTTGGAAACAATGAGCGTTATAAAGATTAATAAGAGCGCCAAGAAAAAGACGTTTGCGTAGAAATAGTTTTGAAGTGCGTTATCGCCTGTTGGAACTATCTTGGCAACTGCCCACATAATCGCACCAGTAACAACGGGGTATTCAACTGATGCATCGCCATTGCTATAGGCCCATTCGCCTTTATTTAAGCCTCTTTCGCCATATAAAGCTGGGAGATCTGAATAACAGGCGTGAACATATTGGCCGGGTGTTGCCCAATCAGTTGAAATGCAAGGGCTAAATTTTGCAAAACTTAATAATGAAGCAAGTATTGCTAGCGCAATAAGCGCGCGTGCACTTGTGCGCACGGTTTAATCTTCTTTTCTTACCTGAACGCCGCCGCTAGTCATAACTATTGGATCAAGTCCACCAATATTTGCTGGCGCCGGGAAACTCATCTCTGGCTGTCCGCGAAGTGCGCCCCTCATAAATGCAGTCCAGATTCGCGCTGGGAAAGTTCCACCTGTAACCGATGTTAATCCGCCGATTCCGTTTAGTGATTCTGAAGCGCTATCGCGGAAGAGCGCAACTGATGCAGCAAGTTGTGGTGTGTATGCGCTAAACCAAGCAGATGCATTTGATTGGCTGGTTCCGGTCTTTCCAGCTGCAGGGCGTCCGAGCGCAAGGGCTGCTGAACCTGTTCCACCATTTACAACGCTCTTTAACGCATAAGTTAAATCCGCCATGACATCTTTAGAAAATACTTCTTGGGTCTGCATTGTTCCTTCATAGAGCAGACCTTTATTTGGTCCAGTTACTGATGAAATTAGATATGGCTTTGCGTAAACGCCTTGAGCGGCAAATGTGGCATAGGCATTAGCAACATCGATTACATGCGGGCTAGCAACACCTAGTGATACCGATGGTGATGGAACCATGGCCACCGATTCTGGAATGCCGGCTCGTCGTGCAGCATCAACAACTTTATCTAGCCCCGCTTTTTGTCCAAGTGGAACATAGATGGTGTTGATTGAATATTTGGTTGCCTGCAGAAGATCGATCTGGCCCCAGCCTTCATTTCCATAATTGGAAACTTCATATGGCTTTCCTAGGTCGTCGAAGGTTTGAGGTGAATCACCGTTCCACATTGAAGTAAGTGGAATTCCTGCTTCAAGAGCTGCGATCAGAGCGAAGGGCTTAAAGGTAGAGCCGGCTAGCGCAATTGACTGGGTGGCATCGTTTAACTGGCGCTCTAAATAATCGCG
>JAIYCF010000078.1 GCA_027488165.1 Streptomycetaceae bacterium | reverse complement strand
CCCAGGTGGATATTGGCGGCGCTTGTATTCAGCCTTATCCACCATCGCAATCACGCGCCGCACCAAGGCTTCATCAAAGCCCGCTGCAATTAACGCTGCAGATCCTTGATCATCATCAACGTAGGCAGTTAAGACGCGATCAAGTAATAAGTAATCGGGAAGTGAATCAGTGTCTTTTTGGCCAGGGCGCAATTCTGCACTTGGCTCTTTTTCAATCGAGTTAACTGGAATCGGCTCGGCTTCACCGCGGGCGCGGGCAACTTCATTGCGCCAACGAGATAACGCCCAAACATCGGTCTTATAAATATCTTTAATCGGCGCAAATCCGCCGACTGCATCTCCATACAAAGTTGAGTAACCGACTGCGAGTTCTGATTTATTGCCAGTTGCTAAAACTAAGTGTCCCTCTTGATTTGAGATCCCCATCAGCGTTGTTCCGCGCACACGAGCCTGCAAGTTCTCCTCCGCGATCCCCTTTAGGACCAAGTTATTCATATAGGCATCAATCATCGACGCAATCGCCACGGTGCGGAAATGAATTCCGGTGGCATCGGCAAAGGCTTGGGCATCAGCGATCGAATGATCGGATGAATATTTACTTGGCATGGCAACGCCATTTACTCGCTTGGCACCTAGTGCATCGACAGCCAAAGCGGCAACTAACGCCGAATCAATACCGCCAGATAACCCAACTACAACGCTGCGGAAACCGTTCTTCTCAACATAGTCACGCAAGCCCACAACAATCGCCTGCCAAATTTCCTCGCGGTCATCTAATCGAACAGCAACGCCCGGAACTAGTGCGCGATCGATCTTGACTTCATCTTCAGAGATGACAACATCGGGTGAACTAGTTTTTGTTGCAACATCGATATCAACTAACGCGATGCCATCTTCAAATTGTGGTGCACGTGCGATGACCGAACCATCTGCCCCGACAACAATGCTGTCGCCATCAAAGACCAGATCATCTTGGCCACCAGTCATATTTACATAGACCAGTGGGGCGTTGGCTTGGCGAGCGCGCTTAGTTACCAACTCAAGTCGCACATCATCTTTAGCGCGTTCATACGGAGAACCATTGGGAACGATCACTAGCCCAGGTTTGCGCTCTGCCAATTGCGCAGTGATTCCACCATCTATCCAGAGGTCTTCGCAGATTGCGATTCCGATATCTGCGCCGTGGATTCGCACCACCAGCGTTTGATCACCGGGTACAAAGTTGCGGAATTCATCGAATACGCCGTAATTCGGCAGATGGCATTTGGCATAACGCGCCGCTACCTTGCCATCGCTGATTACCGCCAACATATTTTGAGGGGCGCCATTTACTTGATCTAGATAACCAACAATGGCCACGCACTTTCCAGTTAATTGACCGGCTAATTCAGCGAGCGCGCTTTGACTGGCTAATTGAAAGGAAGGACGAAGCGCTAAATCTTCAACCGGGTATCCCGTTAAAACCATCTCGGGGAAAACGACGATATGCGCACCCGCATCTTGCGCGGTCTTAAAGTTACTGCGCACCAAGGCAGCGTTGGCAACCAGATCACCAACTGTTGGGTTGACCTGGGCGAGCGCTACTCGCAACTTCATACTTCAAGAGTAATCCATTACCCTTATCTCAAGACCCTCAATAGAAATGACCCGGAGACTTCTCGCGAAGCTTCGAGGCTGGAGGAAACAATGACATCAACGTCTGGGAGTACAACGACCCTTTACGGTGGGGCGGCACATCGTCGCGTCACGATCTTGGATTTGAAGAAGGCGAAGACCGCTGGCGAGAAGTGGGCGATGCTCACTTCATATGAACAGATGACCGCCGAGATTTTCGATACCGCCGGAATTCCAGTTCTCTTAGTCGGCGATAGCGCTGGCAATAATTTCTTAGGTGAAGAGAACACCATCCCAGTAACCGTCGATGAAATGATTCCGCTGACTCGCGCCGTCGTGCGCGGATCAAAGCGCGCACTCGTTGTCGCTGACCTTCCCTTTGGTTCATACGAGTCATCACCTGAACAAGCCCTAGCAACATCAATCCGTTTCTTTAAAGAAGCTGGCGCGATGGCGGTCAAACTCGAGGGCGCACATTTGGCAACGGTTGAAAAGTTAACCGCCGCCGGAATTCCGGTGATGGGCCACTTAGGCCTTACCCCGCAATCACTTCATCAACTTGGGGGCTATCGCGTCCAAGGCCGCGAAGATGGCGAAGCGATTTTGCAGGCTGCTCTGGCTCTAGAAAAAGCCGGCGCCTTTGCCATCGTCCTTGAACTAGTTCCGGCAGAACTTGCCGCAAAGATAACCGCCGCACTTTCAATTCCGACCATTGGAATTGGCGCCGGGGTTAAGTGCGATGCCCAGGTATTGGTTTGGACAGATTTAGTTGGGCTAACTGCCAACCCGCCAAAGCTGGCGAAGGCGTATCGCAATCTACGTTCTGAAATTTCGGCTGCTGCAGAAGAATTTGCCGCAGATGTGCGTGGGGGAACTTTCCCTGGCCCTGAAAATACCTTTAACTAACCCACGTGGAAGAAGCTAAGCGGTCAAAATTTGCTATCGATCTAACTCCGCTTAAGAAATATCCGGATTTTCGGAATTTGTGGGCCTCAGGGCTAATCACCTACCTGGGTTCGATGATCACCTACGTCGCCGTTCCATTTCAGATCAAAGAGATGACCAACTCTTACATCGCAGTCGGCATCTCAGGGGTGGTCGAGATCGTGCCACTGATTCTCTTCGGGCTCTATGGCGGGGTCTTAGCCGATTATGTTGATCGCAAGAAGATGATCTGGGCGACCGAATTCGCATCCTTGGTTCTAGTTGCAATCTTGTTGGTCAACGCCCTGTCTCCCAACCCCAATCTAATTCTGATCTATGTCGTCATCGGTTTGTTTGCCGCCGTCAATGGTCTGCAACGCCCCAGCGCCGATGCCATCTTGCCGCGGTTAGTTGGCCATGCCGATCTTCCGGCGGCAAGTGCCTTGATGTCGCTGCGTTGGCAGCTCGGTGTAATCATCGGTCCAACAATTGGTGGAGTTTTAATTGCAACCTTCTCTGTTTCAGTTGGCTACATCGCAGATATCGCAACCTTCTTTATCTCTCTCGCATTTTTAGCGCGCGTTAAAAACGTGCCTGCCAATCCAGAGGCCCAAAAGCCATCTCTGGCAGGGTTAATTGAAGGTGTGCGTTATGCATTTAGCCGCCAAGATTTAATGGGAACTTATCTAGTTGATTTAGCTGCGATGTTCTTTGCGATGCCGATTGCGCTCTTTCCATTTTGGGCAGACCAACTCGGTGCACCTTGGGCCCTCGGTCTGCTCTATGCCGCCGGAACTGTTGGCTCAGTTGCAGTAACTCTTACAAGTGGTTGGACGCGCACCTATCGTTTTCATGGACGGGCGGTTATCTGGGCAGCTATTGGTTGGGGCGCGGCGATCGCATTCGCTGGGTTATCCAATTCCTTGATTTTGGTTCTGCTATTTCTTGCCATGGCTGGGGCCGCCGATATGGTCAGCGCACTTTTCCGGGGAGTTATTTGGAACCAAACAATTCCAGATGGCTATCGGGGAAGACTTGCAGGGATCGAACTACTTTCATATTCGATCGGTCCACTAGCCGGCCAGATGCGTGCGGCATCAATGGCGGCGGTTACTACATTGAACTTCTCAGTAACTTTTGGAGGGGTTCTCTGCATAGTTTCGGTGGCAATTTTGGCCCTCTGCCTGCCGAAATTGCGAAAATATGACTCCGAAACGAACGAATTTGCCGTTGAAATGCGAAGAATTCGCGCCGAAGACGAAAAATCGGGTTAATTTTTAGAAATTTCCAGATTTTTTTAGATTTTTTTAGAAATTTGGCGGATTTTTCGTAAAACATTTGGCAGATTTTTTCTCAAATGCACAAAAAAATAAAAAAATAAATTGCGACACGCACTCTGTTTTTTCGCACTATGTACTAGCAATATTTTTGCATTTCCGTCACACTTATCCACGAACAGGTTTGGGTGACGGATCCGAACCATTCCGATAGGAGAAGTACGTGGCCGCAGCTAAGAAAGCAGCACCAAAGAAGCGTCGCAAGAAGGCAGCAGCTCCAGCAGCAGCTCCAAAGAAGCGCCGCAAGAAAGCAGCAGCAAAGTCAGCAGCACCAAAGCGTCGCAAGAAGGCAGCAGCTAAGAAGGCAGCTCCAAAGCGTCGTAAGAAGGCAGCAGCTAAGAAGGCAGCTCCAAAGCGTCGCAAGAAGGCAGCAGCTAAGAAGGCAGCTCCAAAGCGTCGCAAGAAGGCAGCAGCT
>JAIYCF010000092.1 GCA_027488165.1 Streptomycetaceae bacterium | reverse complement strand
AGCGCGATCAGCATCGCCACGTAAAGGATCAATAGCGCTGAAATCTAAGAAGGTAGCGTCAGAATCTAAATCTGTGCCGTACGGATTAAGTGCGCGAGAACGCAAGCCGCAGCGTTTTATTTCTGCATTTAGCGCATCCCATGAAAGATAAGTTGCATCTGTAACGGGCAAGGGTGCGGCAGCGCCGAGTGCGGCATGCGACCAGGCCGCCTCAAAGAACTCATCATTGGTGGCAAGTAAATCCATCGTGCGCATGCGAATGCGTTCATCATCAAGGAAGAAAACTTCACTGCCCGCAGGAATTCTTTCAAAGATAGTTTCGGTCTTATCCACCAGAATTGGAATAAGCGATTCCATTCCTTCGGTAGTAATTCCTTGCGCGATCCGATCAAGAATTTCCATCGCCGCTGGATACTTATCTTTAACGCTCTCGGCCCGAGTGCGAATTTCTTCGGTTAGCAGAAGTTCGCGGCAAGGCAGGATCGGGAGCTTTCCAACAACCGGGTTAGTGGTTCGCTGTGATGAGACTTCAAAGTAGCTCAACTCCTCGATCTCATCACCAAAGAAATCAATTCGTATTGGGTGTTCTGATAAAGGCAAGAAGAGGTCAACGATGCCACCGCGCACTGCAAATTCGCCGCGCTTTTCAACTAGATCAGTTCGGGTGTAAGCGAGTTGCGTTAGATGTTCCACTAGCGAAGTTAGATCTACCTCGCCTCCAATTTCTAAAGATTGCAGTGGTGATGTGGCTAAATTTGCGATGAATCTATGGATAGCGGCGCGAATTGGCGCGACAACAATTGGGTTCTCTAAATTCTTTGCTTCCAATGTAGATAGCGTTGCCAATCTTCTAGCAACAGTGTCGCTACGCGGACTTAAACGTTCGTGTGGCAGGGTTTCCCAAGCCGGAAATTCAAGAACGTTTTTATGAAGTTCGCGGAGTTCATTGGCCAAATCTTCGGCGGCACGACTTGAACTAGTGATTACAAGCAGTGGCTTACTTTGCGCGCGCAGCGCCAACAGAAATGGATATGTAGGAGCTGGAGAAATAATCTTTTCTGCATCGCTTGCGCATGATGCGACGGCAGAATCTGCCCCAAGCATCTGCACTAGTGCGCGCATATGTCCTACCTCTTTCCAATATGTGAGAAATGCTATGAAATGCCCACTAGCCCCGTTCCCAAAAAGGGAGGGGGCTTTATATGCCAAGTCTATCGGGCAAATTTACGTATCAAACTCGTGGGTATTCCTGAGAGGATATGCCAGTGACGGAGAGCCAAGCTAACGCCAGCAATATCGCAAGCAATGACGCGCTCTTACGTAGCGACGTTAGAAAACTTGGCGATCTTCTAGGCCAATCACTTGTCCGCCAAGAAGGACAAGAGCTTCTCGATCTCGTTGAATCTGTACGTAAGGCAGTCCGCGAAGGCGGCGGTACTGAAATATTAGAAAAGCTTTCTGTTGAAGATTCTGTGCAGCTAGTGCGCGCATTTAGCACTTACTTCCATTTAGCAAACGTCGCCGAACAAGTACACCGCGCCCGCGTTCTCGCTCAATCACGCGCCGCTGGCGGATCTTGGTTAAGTCGAGCGATCGATAAAATTGAAGATGCTTACAAAACACAAACACCTGGACATACTTTTACTCATGCAGATTTAGAGCAATGGATCGGCGAGTTAATGGTGCGCCCGGTCTTTACCGCTCACCCAACAGAAGCAGCGCGACGTTCTATCCTTAACAAATTAGGGGAAGTCGCAAAGTTATTGGATCAAGATCTAAATCCTCGCCAACACGAACGTTTGGCTGAGACTGTTGATCTACTTTGGCAGACTGATGAACTTCGTTTAGGTCGCCCAGAACCGCTTGATGAAGCGATGAACGCCTTGTATTACTTAGATGATCTTGCCCTAAATACCGTTCCTGAAGTTTTAAATGACTTTGCTCGCGAACTAAAGCGCCTTGATATCGATCTTCCCGTTGAAGCGCGTCCACTGACCTTCGGCACCTGGATCGGTGGCGATCGCGATGGCAATCCGAATATCACAGCGCAAGTAACTGAAGATGCCGTTGCGTTGCAAGTTGCCCACGCTATCCGCACAACAATTTCAGCAATGGATGAACTGCGCCAATTGCTCTCTGTCTCAACTCGCATTACTGGCGCAACTCCTGAGCTATCGGCATCTGTAGAACGCGACTTGAAAAACATTCCAGAATTTGAAGAGCGCTTCTTACGTATTAATCAACAGGAGCCTTATCGATTAAAGGCAACTGCGATTGTGCATCGCTTGGCCTTTACGCGCACGCGCCATGCTTCAGGAACTCCTCACGTACCAGGACGTGACTACGCAAATTCTGCAGAACTCATCGCTGATCTAACTTTGATGCGCGATTCACTCTTTGCCAATCGCGGTGAGTTGATTGCTACTGGCTTACTCGAACGCACAATCCGCAGTATCGCCGCATTTGGATTGACCCATGCAACTTTGGATGTCCGCGAGCATTCTGATGCTCATCACAACTTGCTTAAGCAGGTAATGCCAAATGGTTATTCCGATCTTTCGCATGAAGGTAAGTTCCCGGTACTTATAAAGGAACTGGCCTCAGGAACAAGCTTTGACTCTGCAAAGTTAGATGCAGCAGGGAAGAAGACTTTTGATACCTTCAAAGCAATTGACGATCTGATCGGTCGCTATGGATCAGAAGTTATCGAAACTTACATAATCTCAATGACTAAGGGTGCAGATGATCTAGTTGCTGCCGCAGTCATTGGTAAGGCTGCCGGACTTGTCGATCT
>JAIYCF010000087.1 GCA_027488165.1 Streptomycetaceae bacterium | reverse complement strand
CGCAGAGCATTCCTTCGACCATTGCGCGAGCGATATCTGACGCATTTGAGTTATTTAAATTCATTCCACCAAAGACACCGGTTGCGTGTGGACGGTTAGGGGTTCGTTCACCTTCGAAGTAAGGCAACAACGAAAGACCGTTAGCACCTGGCTTTGCACTGAGCGCAAGTGCACCTACCTCGTCATGAGTTTTTCCAAGGATGCGCGTTGCTGCATCCAGGATGCGCGCTGCATTTAAAGTACAGACAAGTGGCAAAAAGCGACCAGTTGCATCAGCGAAACCAGCAACTTGGCCAGATGCGTCATGAGTTGGAGTATCGGATACTGCGAAGGCGGTTCCGCTTGTGCCAAGTGAGACAACAACATCTCCGGCTTGCGCCTGAATGCCAAGCGCTGCGGCAGCGTTGTCACCGGCACCTGGCGCGATAGGAATTCCAGCTGGCGTAGTTCCGCCAAATTGTGCTGGTGAAATTATTTTAGGTAGATGTATTTCGCGATCGGTGCGCAGAACCTTTGCCAAGATATCGCGGCGATATTGCGAAGTTGTTGGATCGAAGTAACCGGTACCCGATGCTTCACTGCGATCCGAGAAAAGTTTTCCAAAATCTAACGCGCCACCTTTTGCATGTTGCATCTGCCAAGATAACCAATCATGGGGGAGAGCGACACCAGCAACCTTTGCCGCATTGTCTTTCTCAGAATCTGCCAGCCAACGTAATTTTGTAGCTGTAAATGATGCAACTAATACCGAACCAACTTGCTTAGCGGTTTCTGCATCTCCACCAAGTTCTTTATTTAGCGCAGCTGCTGCATCTGCGGAGCGAGTGTCATTCCAGAGCAGCGCATCACGAATAACTTTTCCATCAGAGTCGAGTGCAACCATTCCGTGCTGCTGTCCACCGATTGAGATCGCTTCTACATCTCCAAGGCCGCCGGCTGCTGCAATCGCAGTATCTAGCGCCTTCACCCAATGTTCAGGATTTACTTCTGTGCCATCTGGGTGTGTAGCGCGGCCTTCGCGCACTAACTCGCCAGTAACGCCATCGCGGATGACCACCTTGCAAGATTGAGTAGATGAATCCACGCCCGCGATGAGTTTTCGGTTAGCCATGGGTAGAGGTTAGACTGTGCCTGTCAACGTTGACCACTTTTTCTCAAGTCTAAATTCATTTTGGCTTAGATTTATAAATTTTTTCGAACTGGAGTTTTCATGCGTATTGGCGTCCTAACAGGTGGCGGAGATTGCCCTGGTCTTAATGCGGTTATCCGCGCAGTAGTGCGTAAAGGTGTAAAGGAATATGGCCACGAATTTGTTGGCTTCCGTGATGGCTGGAAAGGCCCACTAGAGAACTACACAATGGAGCTCAACCTTGAGACAACCCGCGGCATCTTGCCTCGCGGCGGAACCATCCTTGGGTCATCCCGCACCAACCCATTTAAAATTGAAAACGGCGTAGAACGCATCAAGCAGAACCTTGCTGATCAAGGAATCGATGCGCTTATCGCAATCGGTGGCGAAGACACACTTGGCGTTGCAACAAAGCTAGATGCGTTGGGCGTAAAGGTAATCGGCGTTCCAAAGACAATCGATAACGACCTCAATAACACTGATTACACATTTGGTTTCGATACTTCAGTAAACATTGCAGTCGAAGCGATCGATCGCCTACACACAACCGCTGAATCACATCACCGCGCACTTATCGTTGAAGTTATGGGCCGCCATGCTGGCTGGATCGCACTTCACTCAGGTATCGCAGGCGGCGCCGCTTGTATCTTGATCCCAGAAGTTAAATTCTCTGTAGATAAGGTCTGCGAATTAGTTGAGTCTCGCTTTAAGAGCAGCTACGCACCAATCATCGTCATCGCAGAAGGCGCGATTCCTCAAGATGGTGACATGATCACTAAGGATTCAGAGCTCGATGCTTTCGGTCACGTAAAGCTTTCTGGAATCGGCGAATGGCTTGCTAAGCAGATCGAGGCCAAGACCGGCAAAGAAGCACGCACATCTGTACTCGGCCACATCCAACGTGGTGGAACACCAACAGCCTTCGACCGCGTACTTGCTACTCGCTTTGGTTTGCAGGCGATCACCGCTGCATCTGAAGGCGACTGGGGCAAGATGGTAGCTCTTCACGGAACAGATATCGTCCGAGTTCCGCTTGCTACAGCAACCGAGAAGCTAAAGACCGTTCCAATTGAGCGCTACAAGGAGTCAGAGATCTTCTTCGGATAATTCTCTCTCGAGAAACTATCTGAACAAACTACTCTTAACACATGAATAATTCATCCCCTAGTTCACTAGACACTCTCTTCACCCCTGGCCTCGTTGCGGCGCAACAACCGCAGTGGCCAGGTGGTGTTGATGGTGCTCCCGTGAAATCAGCGGTAGCTCAATTGAAATCTTTCCCACCACTTGTCTTTGCTGGCGAGTGCGATGATCTAAAGGCGAAGATTGCCGAAGCTGCTGCAGGGCGTGCATTCTGGTTACAAGGCGGAGATTGCGCTGAAACATTTGCAGCCGCAACTGCAGATTCAATTCGCAATCGCATCAAGACAATTTTGCAAATGGCCGCTGTGTTGCAGTACTACTCGAGCCTGCCGGTCGTAAAAGTTGGCCGCATGGCGGGGCAATTTGCTAAGCCACGTTCCAATGATTTTGAAACTCGTGGAGATGTAACGCTTCCTGCCTACCGCGGAGATGCCGTTAACGATCTCGAATTTAATGAAGCATCACGTACTCCAGATCCAGATCGCATGGTTCGCGTTTACAACACATCAGCTGCAACTCTTAACTTAGTTCGCGCCTTCACCCAAGGTGGGTTCGCCGATCTGCGCCAAGTTCACGAGTGGAACAAGGGCTTTATCCGCGACTCATCAGTTGGCGATCGCTACGAACAAATGGCGCGCGAGATCGGTCGCGCTTTAGACTTTATGAAATCAGCCGGAGTTGACCCTGATTCATTTAAATCTGTTGATTTCTACTCCAGTCACGAGGCTTTGATCATGGAGTACGAGAAGGCGCTTACACGCATCGATTCACGTACCCAGCTTCCTTACGATGTTTCAGCACACTTCTTATGGATCGGCGAACGCACACGTCAACTAGATGGCGCACATATTGATTTTGCAGCCAAGGTTCGCAACCCAATCGGTGTAAAGCTCGGACCTAAATCAACAGTCGATGATGCACTCGCTTTGATAGATCGCCTTGATCCAAATCGCGAGCCAGGTCGCCTAACCTTTATTACACGTATGGGTGCCGGAAAGATCCGCGAAGCCCTTCCTGCACTTGTTGATGGCGTTACTAAATCAGGTGCACAAGTACTTTGGGTCTGCGATCCAATGCACGGCAATACTTTTGAGGCAGCAACTGGCTATAAGACCCGTCGCTTTGACGATGTTATGGATGAAGTTAAGGGATTCTTTGAAGTTCATAAGAGCCTCGGCACACATCCAGGCGGAATCCATATCGAGTTAACTGGTGATGATGTCACTGAATGCCTCGGTGGTGGAGAGCAGATCTCTGAAACTGATTTGGCTACTCGTTATGAGAGCGCCTGCGATCCACGCCTTAACCATTCTCAATCGCTGGAACTTGCCTTCCTAGTTGCTGAAATGTTGCGCGATCGCTAATTTAGCGGACGTGGCACTGCAGATCTCGCAATACAAATCTCCAATTGGGGTTCTAAATCTCATTGCCGATGACCAAATACTTCTCGGTCTAAATCTTTCGAACGTGAAGGCGCTCAAAGACGGCCTTTCGCAGGATGATTATCAAAAGGGATTTAAAGAAGTTTCTAAGATTCCCGTTATTACTGATTTACTAAATGATTATTTCGCCGGAGATATCGCTGCAATTAATGGCATTTCTGTGCGCCAACCCGGTGCGCCTTTTTCACAAGCGGCCTGGAAAGCGATGCGCAAAGTTAAGGGCGGAAAAGTTCTTTCTTATGCCGATCTGGCAGATCGCGCTGGTTCACCAGCTGCGGTGCGCGCTGCAGGTTCGGCATGTGCCAAGAATGCAATTGCTCTTGTCGTGCCATGCCATCGAATCGTAAAAACTGGGGGAGCGCTCGGCAATTACGCCTATGGGCTAAGTAAGAAAGAGTGGCTATTACGCCACGAGAACGCTCTTTAATATTTCAATTGCGCCAGCACATTGCTCATCATCAAAATCTAAGTGAGTAACTAAGCGCGCATACTTTGGACCAAGTGCGCTGATCCATAACCCTGCTTCACGGCAACGCGTTGCTAACTCTGCTGCTGTGTAAGGAGCGCTGGTTAGATCTAGTCCAACGATATTTGTCTCAACTAAAGCAGGATCTACAAATGATTTATCTATTGCAGCGATGGCAACGGCCAGCTCTTTAGCGCGGCGATGATCTTCTGATAAACGGGCAATATTGTTATCAAGTGCGTAATGGGCAGCACCTGCTAGCAAACCAACTTGGCGCATTCCGGCTCCATAACGTTTGCGCCAAACTCTTGCCTTAGCCACGCGTTCTTTGGTGCTGAGCATTACTGATCCAATTGGTGCGCCCAACCCTTTAGATAGGCAGACGCTGATGGTGTCGAAGTACTTTCCGTATTCGTTGAAAGCAACTCCGCTTGCAACATGAGCGTTCCAAATACGTGCACCATCTAAGTGAAGGGCAACTCCGATTTCATCTGCCCCTTTTCGAAGCGCTTTAATTTCTTCAAGTGGTTGAACTGTTCCGCCGCCAAAGTTATGGGTATTTTCAACTGCAATCGCCGTGGTTGAAACTAAGTAAGGACCAGAGTTTGGGCGGGCAATTTCTAGCGCATCTGCGGCAACCAACAAACCGTTTTTGGCAGGCCAAGTACGCGTTGTTATTCCACTAAAGACTGCAGCAGCGCCTAGTTCGGCGCGAACAATATGTGAATTAGTCTCGGCGATTAACTCTTCACCAGGTGCAACCAGCATGCGAATCGCTAACTGATTAGCCAGCGAGCCAGTTGGAGTAAAGACTCCGGCTTCTTTTCCAAAGAGCGCAGCTACTCGTTCTTCAAGTGAGTTAACTGTTGGATCATCGCTATAGACATCATCGCCGACTTCAGCGCTGGCCATCGCTTTGCGCATCGCCTGTGATGGGCGAGTTACAGTATCGGAGCGAAGATCAATTGGGCTGGCCATGGCCTAAGCCTCTCACGCCTCTTTCATAACGATCAAATACATGGCAATTACAACCAAGATTCCACCAATTGATACTTGAAGTGAAAGTGATTCGCCGCCAAAGGCGACGGCAAAGAGCGCTGCAAAGACAACTTCCATAGTCAGGATCACTGCAACCTTTGTTGAAGTCATATGTGCTTGTGACCAAGTTTGTACGATGAAGGCAACTGCGGTGCAAACAACCGCGGTGAAAACTACTACACCCCAAACACCGGCATCTGGTGGCGTTTCATAGCCTTGTCCTAATGAGATCATGCCAGTTAAAAGTGCGCAGATCGATAACTGCACAATGGTTAGCGCGTAAGCATCGAGTCCAAAACTCCATTTACTCAGAGCGACGATATGTGCTGCAAAGGCGATAGCGCTGACAAAGACTAGCGCCTCACCAACTCCAACTGACCATCCCTGCAGCGATAGAAGCGCCAAGCCAACAGTTGCTAGAACAACACAGAACCAAGTGAAAGCTCTAATTCGCTCCTTTAATACGACAGCCGCGATTAACGGCGTAAGCACAACATAAAGTCCGGTTACAAAACCTGTGATCGCAGCTCCCGTGCGCGCTAACCCGAGAGTTTGAAAGATATAGCCAGAGCCTAAGAAGAGACCTGCAAGTGAACCCTTTAGGACTAGTTCTCGATTTAACTTCTGCAAAACGCTAGGACGAATCAAGACCATAACTAGAACTGCCATCACAAAACGTGTTGCTAGAAAGCTATTGACCGCTTGGCGCTCAATAGCAGGTTTCATCAAAACGAAGGCGCCACCCCAGGATGCGGAGACTGCCAAGAGCGCCCAAGGTGCGAGTTTTAATTGGAGTTGATGGCGCGCGTTCATCCACGTAAACCTTTCAGTAGTTCAACCTCTTTACCGTGTTCAGGTTCCATTCCCGGAGTTTCCAAAATCAAGGGAGCGTTCTTAACTGCTGGGTGTTTAAGCAGTTCTTTAAATGGATCTACGCCGATAAACCCATCTCCAATATTTTGATGGCGATCCTTAAGCGCTCCACAAACATCCATTGAGTCATTGGCATGGATTAACTGGATGCGCTCTGCGCCAGCAACTTCAACTAGCAAGTCGAGAGTCTCTTTCATGCCGCCTTTTTTCGCGATGTCATGGCCTGCTGCAAAGACGTGACAGGTATCAAGACAGATACCAACTTTCGGGTGGTATTCCAGCGCCTTTAAGTAATACTCAAGATCCTCTAACCGCTTAACGAGCGATTGGCCCTGTCCAGCAGTTGGTTCAAGGAGCAGCATCGGAGCGTCATCAGTTAGCGCGTTAAGAATCGGCATCATTCCTTTATGGATCTGCTTCCATGCCTTATCAACGAAATCTTCATTAACCGCAGATCCGGTATGAACTACAACGCCAAGTGCACCAATCTCTTTGCCGCGCTTTAGCGAAAATTCAGTTGAAGCGAGTGAGTTCTTATATGTTCCTTCAGTCGGTGAACCTAAGTTAATGAGAAAAGGTGCGTGAACATAAACTTCAAGATCTAGCGCTGTTGCCTTCTCGCGAAAAAGCGCATCAGCTTCATGATTGGTTTCGGGCATCGCCCAACCACGTGGATTTGAGGTAAAGACTTGAATCGCTTCGGCGCCAATGGTTTCGGCATATGCGATAGAGCGCTTGGCCATTCCACCGGTAGTCGGCGTATGTGCACCGATACGCGGTGAGGTTTTTGGCATTTGCCTACCCTACTGTGATCGTAACCGTGCTGCCACGTTTGACCTTCGTGCCTACCTTCGGAGCGATATTTGTGACTGACTTAACCTTCTTAGCGCCGATCTTCTTTACAACAACTTTAAGTTCAAGATCAGTTAGAGCCGCACGCGCCTTCGCCTCGGTGAGTGAGAAGACGTTAGGGATAAATACAAATTGTGATCCCTTAGAGATAGTTAAAGTGATTTTCTCACCCTTTGGAAGCGGTGCTCCGCCAGATGGAACTTGGCTAATCACAGATCCCGCTAAAGCGCTCTCACTGAATTGATCAACTGTTTCAACATCGAATCCAGCTTCAGTTAATTCGTTTAGCGCTTGATCAGCTGACTTTCCAACATAGGAGATAACATCAAGAGTTTCTACGCCTTTACTTACCAAGATATCAACTGTCGAATCGCGTTTAACTTTTGCACCTTGTTCAGGGCTAGATGAGATAACAAAACCTTTAGGTGTGCGATCGTTAAAGACCTCCTTTAACTCGCCAACCTTTATCGGAGATTTGGCCAATAGGTTCACTGCTGCTTCCGGTGTAAGTCCAACCAACATCGGAATTACATAACGCTCTGGACCTTTAGAGATAATCGCCTTAACTTGGCCGCCAGCATCAACTTTGCCGCCACCTGCAGGATCAGATTCGATAATTTGCCCTTCACCAACTTCTTCATCGAATCGCTTTTCAGAGATAACTAGCCTTAGCCCCAGCGGGGTAAGTGCGTTTAGCGCCTGACTTTCAGTCGCACCAACGATTGATGGCACAACAACACGTGAACCCGGACCGACGAGCGCATACCAACCGAAGATTCCTAGTGAAACTGCTAGAGCAGCTGCAATAAAGCGATTGCGACGTACGCGCTTACTAATCTTCTTACGCTTCTTTATCTGCGCTGTTGTTTCGCGCTTGGTAGGTTCGCTCTTTTCAACTCCACTATTCGAGTCTTCGCGGTTCTTTTTGAGAGCCAAAGTTTTTTCCTTTTCAGCGCGCGCACGTTCGCGGCGACTTGGTTTCTTCGATGCCGGGCGCATCGGAGCAATAGGGATATCTAGCTCCAAACTCATCTGTCTCTGATTTGGGTCAAGTGATTGTGCAATCGCGCTTAAGGCAGCGTGGAATTCGCCGGCATCATTAGGGCGACCATCGGGATCTGAATTCGTAGCGCGGTGGATCAATTGATCTAATTCGGGCGGAATCCCATTTTTCTTCGTGCTCATTAGCGGAACACGTTCATTGACATGCATATAGGCGATCTGAATTGGTTCTTCTCCTGCAAAAGGTTTTTCGCCGGTAAAAATTTCAAATGCGGTAATTCCGGCTGAGTAAACATCACTGCGCGCATCGGCGATTCCGCGTTGAACTTGTTCGGGGGACAGGTAAGAGACGCTCCCAAGAACAACACTGGATTCAGCGGTCATGGTTGTGCCGAGCAGTGGCCCCTTCGCCAAACCAAAGTCGGCGATCTTGATGCGACCTTCTTTAGAGATCAGAATGTTTTCGGGTTTGATATCGCGATGGACGATTCCAACCTTGTGCGCCGCGGCAAGTGCGCTTAAAACCGGTAAGAGAAATTTGATTCCGTTAGCAACAGATAGCGAGCCTTGCTCATTTAAATATTCACGAAGGGTATGACCTTCGACCATCTCCATGACAAGAAAAACTGCTGGGGTTCCGTTCTGATTCCATCCTTGATCTTGCACAGAGACAATATTGGGATGAGAAAGCGCTGCTGATGCTTTCGCTTCGCGAATAAAGCGTTCAACGAACTGTTCATCTTGGGCAAGATGGGGATGCATGACCTTGACTGCAACTTTGCGATCTAAGCGGGTATCAACTGCCTCATAAATAGTTGCCATTCCACCTGCTGCCATCTGGCGAAGGAGCTGATAGCGCCCATCAATTAGCTCGCCAGTTAGATCAGACATATCTGCAATTTTAGGTAGTTAAAATGAAATCTGCCTTTTCACGCGTTGAGTGTTGTAAGAAATATTCGGCTTGTGTTCCAAGCCACTTTTCCATCTCTTCTTTTACCTGCGCACCATCGCGATCAATTACTCGCTTTAAGCCATCTGCGGGGTCAATCTCCATCCAAATTAGCGCTGCCAAATGATCTTGTAACTCTTTATCACCGCATCCGACTCCTTCCAATATTAGAAGGTCGCAGACAGGAAGCTCTTCACTTTGACCAAAAGATGAACTCTCCCAGTTATACCTTTGAATTTTCGCGGGAGATTTTGCTTCATGTTGGCTAACGAGATATTGCAAAATCTTTGAAAGGTCGCTCGATAGCGCGTTACCCCAGCCGTCATATAGATCATCCATATGAATAACTTGAACAGAAGATTTGGTGGAAAAAGCGCGAAAAAGCTCTTGAGCTAAAGTGGTCTTACCTGCGCCGGCTGGTCCATCAATTGCTATGACGGGTCGGGACTTTTCCTTACAGAGATCGGATAGCGCGGCGATGAGCTCCATACCACTTACTCCATCCCATGGCAGCAAGAATTGTGAAGGTTACATATAGCGCTGTAGTGAAAGGTAAATCTTGCGACGCATAAAGTGCGACATAGCCTGCGTCTACGATCAACCAGATAATCCATGTTTCATACTTCTGATAGACCATTAAAATTTGTGCAGAAAGCGAACCGAAGAAGAGAATCGCATCAGCATAAGTTGATGCAGCGCCCCAATACTTAAGAAGTGGCGCTAACGCCAGAGTTGCCAAGATGATTGCAATAAAAACATATGCGCGCTGGCTATTTTTTAGCCTTCCAGGTTTTGCACCGGTTGGTTCCCATCCAAACCAACCTGCAATTGCAGCGATGATAAATACGATTTGAAGTGCAGCGCTGGCGTAGAGCTCCCATTGAAAGAAAAGAATTCCATAAAGTACTGAACTAAGCGCCCACCAAGGCCAAGTAATTCGCTTACCTGTTATCCCAAGTGCAACTCCGATAAATGAGGCCATTACAGCGACTAGCTCTAAATAAGAAAGTTCGTAACCCCAGATAGTAAAAAAAGTAGATGACATAGATTTACCCTTTCCGCGTCCGCATTACCGGACGGGTCAAGCGGTCGATCTGGATTTCAGATCCTCTCAGCCGTATCAGCGGCTCCCGCGAGATTTACTTTAGCGCAAACGCGCTGCAACGGCACTGATGTATGCCGCTAGCGCCACACGTGCGCGGCGGGCAGTTGATGTTGTAGCCCGCTTATTGAAGATGTCGTAACCAATCTTTTCTACCTCATCAACGATTCCGCAATACAACTCACTGGCCGCACGAATGCATGGCTGGCTGGTTTTATCCAGTAATGCAATCCCAGGTTCGGCGGCTTTCTGAAGTTGGCGAACTCGTGCAATCTGAAATTTGAGAGCGCTAACTATCTCGGGAGTTAACTTTCGAGCCTCTAACATTTGACGAGTAACACCGTGCTCTGCAAGTTCTTGCAGCGGCAAGTAAACGCGACCGCGGTCTAAATCTTCACCGACATCGCGGATGAAGTTAGCAAGCTGGAAAGCAACGCCAAGGTTTTTGGCAGCCTCTAACGAATTAACTGTATCTCCGCCCAAGATAGGAACCATCTGGAGACCTATAACTGCGGCAGATCCGTATACGTACTCGTATAGATCATCAAATGTTTGGTACTCGGTAACAGTTAAGTCCATCTCCATAGAGTGTAAGAAATCCACGAAATGTTGGTGGGGGATGTCAAAGCGCTGCACCGTATCAATTAGCGCGCGACCAACGAGATCAGAGCTGTTACCAGTTTCCAAACCACGTAGAACCTCAGAGCTCCAAGTGCGCAGAACTTCTGCCTTCTCTTGTGGAGTCAACGTTGAGGCTAAATCATCGACAATCTCATCGGCGTAGCGCGCAAAACCATAAAGGGCATGAACAAATGGACGCTTGCTCGCTGGAAGAAGCAAAGTTGCAAGGTAATAAGTTTTTCCATGGAGCGAGTTAAGACGTTTGCACTCGGAATAAGAAGCCCGTAGTTGTGGGTCGGTAATCCCTGCAGCGTTTAACTCACTCACTTACTTAACCGGACCTACGATTCGCTCTGCTGCTAAACGACCAGAAATCAAAACCATCGGAACACCAACGCCAGGCTGCGTACCTGAGCCGGCAAAGACAACATTTTCAAAACCAGCTGCGATGTTGCGAGGCCTGAAAGGTCCGGTTTGGAAGAAGGTATGTGCGCTAGCAAATGGTGCGCCGCGTTCCATTCCTTGTGCTTGCCAATCAAGTGGCGTAGTCATCACTTCGGTTTCAATCGAATCACCAAAGCCGGTGTAACCGCGATCTTCCAGAGTCTTAATCATGTGGTCACGATATGGACGCGCTTGAGTCTTCCAATCAATATCCGCATCCAAGTTAGGAGTTGGATAGAGAATGTAATAACTCTCTTTCCCAGCAGGTGCTAGTGCAGCATCATCTTTAGTAGGGATAGTTACAAGAACTGATGGATCTGACATCAGAGTCTTCTTCTTGATTAGCTCATCAAAGACGCCATCCCAAGATTCGCCGAAGTGAATATTGTGGTGAGCGACGTGGTCATATTTCTTAGAAGAACCAACTAGTAAAGTTGCACACGAAGGTGAGTACTTAAGGCGCTTAATGTTTAGTGGGGTTTTGCCAAGTAGATCACGCCACACAACGGGTAGATCTGGGTTCATCACGACCACATCGCATTCGATGCGTTCGCCCTTATCAGTTATGACCGCTTTGGCGCGACCGTTCTCAACTTCTAGGCGAGTTACGGTCGTGCTGTATTTGAAAGTCACGCCATGCTTTTGCGCTGCGGCAGCAAGTGCGCGAGGTACAGCATGCATTCCACCTTTAGGGAAGAAGACGCCATTTACGGAATCCATATAAGCAATAACTGCATAAATTGCTAACGCCTGTTGTGGGCTAACGCCTGCATACATAGCCTGGAATGAGTAAACCTTCTGCAAGCGCGGATCTTTAAGGAATTGATTTACCTTTGGCGAAAGTCTTCTAAATCCACCGAGTGCGATCAAGCGCGCCAGGTTAGGGGTCAATAAATTAAATGGTGAATCGATATTGCGATCAATAAAATCGTTCATCTCGTACTTGTATAACTTGGTAACGAAATCTACGTAACGGCGATAGCCAAGGGCTTCTTCGGCACTAACTGTGCGACGGATCTCTTCTTCCATCTCAGCGGTATTGGCATGCACATCGATCTGCGAACCATCGTGATAAAAAGCGCGATACAACGGCTTAAGCGGTGAAAGCTCTAACCAATCCTTCATATCTTCACCGACGCAGCTAAATGCATCTTGAATTAGTGAAGGCATAGTTAAAACAGATGGACCGGTATCAAATGAGTAACCATCTTTTTCCAACAGACCGTTGCGACCACCCGGAACAGATTCGCGTTCAACGACTGTGACTTTGCGACCGGCGCCCGCTAAGCGAAGTGCAGCGCTTAACCCAGCAAGTCCTGCGCCAACAACGACTACGTGATCGGTTGGTCCCTTTACCTTTGCGGGCATTTAATGGCTCCTACGAGTTGCGCTAGTTGCGAGTTCAATCAGTAACTCGCGGGCTGAAGGGTCAATTTCATCAGAGTTTGCCGCAGTTAGCGCGTTGGAAAGTAGCCCCTCGATGAGATCTTCGACAACTTTAACCGCGCCAGTAGCGGTTATGAGCGCACGCACTTCTTCGATTTGATCGACGGTTAGATCTTCGCGGCCCAAGGCGGCGGTGATCTTGGCTGCGCTTGTTTGATCTGCGCGCTCTAGCGTCATCGCCATCAAGACAGTGCGCTTGCCTTCGCGAATGTCATCACCGGCAGGCTTACCTGTAACGGATGGATCACCAAAGATGCCGAGCATGTCATCGCGCAATTGGAAGGCCTCACCCAGCGGTAGACCATATGCGCTCAAGATATTGGTTAGATCTTTTCTCTCTGCCTCATCTGTAATTGCAAGTGATGCGCCTAGGTGCAGCGGACGTTCAATTGTGTATTTTCCAGATTTGTAACGCGCAATGCGAAGCGACCGATCAACGCTAGGGGAGCGCTCACCTGCTTCACGAACATCTAAATACTGTCCTGCCATTAACTCGATACGCATCTCATCGTGAACCTTTAGCGCAGATAAAAGCGCGCTATTTTCAACACCTGATGTATGAAGTAAATGATCTGACCAAACTAAAGCTAAATCACCGAGTAGAACTGCAGCTGCTTCACCAAATTGATCTGCCAAACCGTTCATCGCTTCTTGTTGATGCAAGTTTTCAAAGTGGCGATGTATCGCAGGTTTTCCGCGACGCGTATCTGAGCGATCCATTAAGTCATCATGGATCAGAGCGCATGCTTGTAAGAGTTCTAGGCTGGTAAATGCGCGAATATCAGCAGCGGTTGCAACTTTGCCAGTTGCCGCAAAGCCGGCATATGCGAATAAAGGGCGAAGGCGCTTCCCACCTTCAAGTAAGAAAGATTCCAGGGCATCGCATACCGGGATTAACTCAGAGCCAATGCCACTCAAATATTCGCGCTGCAAGGTCAGATAAGAAGTTAATTCACTTTGAACCGTCTCGCGTACCGCCAAAAGCGTGCCACGTGCATCGTTAACCACGGCGCAACGGTACCCTGACCGCGTGGAGATGCGCATGAAGGAGATCGGCGAAGGCGTTACTTACTCCTTTGAGTTCTTTCCTCCGAAAGACCCAGAAGGTGAAGAACGCCTCTGGAGCGCTATGCGCGCCCTTGAGCCAATTGCCCCAGATTTCATCTCAGTAACTTATGGCGCAGGTGGCACCACTCGCGATCGCACAATCCGGATTACTTCTGAGATAACACAGCGCACGCATATTCCAACGGTTGCACACTTAACTTGCGTTGGCTCTACGCGAGATGAGCTAATTGAAATTTTGGCACGTTACAAGCAGGCAGGGATACACAACATTTTGGCGCTTCGCGGAGATCCAACTGGAGGACCGCGCGCACCATGGACACCGACACCAGGCGGTTTAAATCATGCGGACGAACTAGTAACGCTTGCTGCTGAAGTTGGTGGATTCACAATTGGCGTTGCCGCATTTCCGGATGGCCATCCTGCATCAGGTCTAAATTTTGATGAAGATATTGAAGTGCTCCTGCGTAAAGAAAAAGCAGGGGCTTCATTTGCAACAACCCAGTTCTTCTTCGAAGTTGATAAATGGAAGGCGCTGGTTGATCGCTTGTCGGCTCGCGGCTCACAACTTCCGATCATCGCCGGGATATTGCCTGTTACAAATGTTGCCCAGTTAAATCGCATGGCCGAGTTAAGCGGCACACCTATTCCATCAAAGATCGCAGAGCGTTTTGAAGCGCTGAAAGATTCACCAGATGACGTACGTAAGTTAGGCGTAGAAATTGCTACAGGTCTCTGTGAAGATTTGTTAGATGCAGGTGTACCTGGGCTCCATTTCTACACAATGAATACTTCTTCGGCAACACGCGAAATCTTCGAACAGATTAAAGATAAGAAACGTGGATGAATAAAGCAGATTTTTTTGCTAAGTGGAGCGCGCTCCACGGCAACGCCGAAATTAAAGGAATCGTAAAAGCCTGGCTAAATATTTCTTATGGCTCCGCCAGATTCATGTCTGCGCTTCGAATAACGCCCAATTTACTGACGCTCCTTGGAATTGTTTTCGCTCTCGCGATGGCGGTTAATCCGCTCTCGTTCTGGACGATCCCGTTGCTAGTTCTTTCACTCTATGCCGATGGCATTGATGGCAGCGTCGCTATCTACCAAAACCGCGAGAGCCAGTTTGGCGCGACTCTAGATTCCGTTGCAGATCGCATTAGCGAAGCGCTCTGGTTCTACGTCGCCTATCGCATAGGTGCGCCAGCATGGATAGTCCTACTCACTTATGTAATTGCCTCGACTCAGGAATATGCGCGCGCACGTCTCGGTGGTTTAGGCGTTAGCGAAGTTGGAGTTGTAACGCCGGCAGAACGACCAGTACGAGCCAGCTTTATCTTTATTGCTCTGGTTGCTTACGCAATCGACCTTAACCTAGTGACCCTTGCCATGACTGTGCTGAGTGCACTTCAAGTATTTAGCTTTTACTTAGTGAGTCGTTGGGCCCACAACAGCTTGCGCAACAATTTCAGCGCTTAGCCCAACCAACGGTAAGCCTCCACCTGGATGTGCCGATCCACCAACGCAGTACAGACCTTTAAGTGGCGAACGATTCTTGGCGCGCAAAAATGCTGAACGCGCACCATTGCTTGACGTTCCGTAGATAGAACCACCTGGCGCCATGACTGTGCGCTCGAGATCTGCAGGTGTGCGAATCTCCAACACTTCCAAGCGGTCTCTAACTGATATTCCGCGCGCTTCAATTGCATCGACGATCTTCATCGCATAGCGATGATTGGCATCTTTATCGCTCCAGTTAAACCCATCAATACCGCTTTCGCTATGGCGAGGTGCGTTAACCAGCACAAACCACGCTTCATGTCCTGGGTGTTTAACCATTGCATCATCATTTGGTGCGCAGATATAAATAGTTGGATCCACAACCGGCACTTTGCGGTTGAAGATATCTTCGAATTCTTGGTCGTAGTCTTTCGGGAAGAGAACGTTGTGATGCGATAGGCCAGAGGGTTTATCACTTGGGCGAAGTCCAAGAAGTAGCGAGAAGCCTGCCAATGATGGTTCGGCTTTTGCCAAGTTCTTGCGGGTGCGCTTTAACTTAGTGACTTTGCCTGAAATCAACTTGTTGTAGACCAGTGAAGCATCAGCGTTTGCTACAACGATTTCGTATTCAACTGCACTTCCGGAACTTAATGTAACGCCGGTTACCTGATTGCCGTTATGGTTTATCGAAGTTACCGGGGAGTTGAATTCAAACTTCACGCCGCGATCAAGGCAGCGTTGATAAACGGCATCGGCTAACTTTCCAACTCCACCGTTTATATGCCAGGCACCGAATGCTTCTTCAACGAAGGCGATAGATGCCAGGACTGCAGGTGCAACGCGTGGGTCAGATCCACTATAGGTTGCATAGCGATCCAAGATATTTCTTAGGTGGAGATCCTCAATCTTTAGATCACGCAGTGATTTCCATGGCGCGATGATGCGTAAGTCGCGCAGCAAAGTAGGGCGCTTAAAAAGTGAGGCGATGGATCGAAGTTCAGACTCGATAAAGGGTTCGCGCGAAACATCCCACATCGCCTCTGCTTTACTCATAACTCGATCCCACTCGTGGGCAGCGTTATCTCCGAGTGATTCTTTAACTGCAGCTAAAGTCTCTTTCCGAGATAAGTTGGCAAATTTCACAGTCTTGCCATCAGCAAAACGGTAATCAAATGATGGGTTAACCGGTACCAACTCCAGAACTCGGCCCATTACTTCACCAGTTCGCTGAAAGAAGTCGCGATATACGGCAGGCAGAGTTAAAAGTGAAGGTCCGGTATCAAATGCGTAGTTGCCAATCCATTCGGTGCGGCATTTACCGCCATGGCGATCAGATGCTTCATAAACAGTGACTTGGTGGCCGGCTTTTGCTAAACGTGCGGCAGTCGCCATTCCGCCCATGCCGGCACCGATTACTGCAACGGCAGGTTTACTAGTAATTGATTTACTCATAGCGTGCGACCCTTCCATGCCACAACGCCACGTGCGCGCCAACTGTAAATGATTAAATAGATCAAGATTGCACACGAGATCGGATGCAGAATCGAATCAAGTATTCGGCCGCGTGAACGCGATGCGCTAAGTGCGCGAGTTATAACTACAAATTGATAGGCGAAGAAGCCAAGTGGATGGCCACCAAACCAGGCAATTACCGGAGCAATTCCGGTGATAAATAGAAATGCAATTGCACCTGCGCTACCGCTCTGACTGCCAAAAGCTTTCCAGAGTGATTTCCCATAGCCAGCTTTGATTTCAGAGAAGTTTTTATACATGCGGGTCTGTGCAAGTGGCGAACCATCAGCTACTCCACCAAATTCACCAGATTTAATTAGCGTCCGCGCAAGCTCCATATCATCGAGAACTTCTGCTGCGATCGCCGTAAAGCCATTGATTTTATCTAATGCGCTTTTGCGCACCAGAAAGAATTGACCATTAGCAACTGCTAAAGATGTGCGCCCTGATTTTTCGGCAATACGTAACGGCACTGTGCTCATCCAAGACCATTGCAATAAAGGTTGAATCAAACGTTCTGAGAAAGTTTTAGCGATCTGACGTGGATATGGCGAGATAAATGATCGGTCACCGAGCATCGCAATCGCTTGTGAAATAGCAGTAGAGGTAAGCCGAACGTCGGCATCTAAGGTAACTACGATCTCGCCTTTTGCTTGCAGGTATCCCTGCTGCAGCGCCCATGGTTTACCCAGCCAGCCATCTGGAAGTTCAGGTGCGTTGATTACCTTTATCTGCGCGCCGCCATCTTGAGCTTCCTGCAACTTCTCTGATGTTTCATCAGTTGATGAGTCGTTAATAAAGATGATCTCTGGTTTAACTATGAACTGTTGTGCTTGGAGGCTAAGCACTAAATCTGCAATGTTTTCCTCTTCATTTCGCACCGGTATCAAGATAGTTACAGTTTCGCTGCGTTCTATTGCGGGTGCGGGGCGACGGATCGTAAAGAAGTTGGCTACGGCTAACCAAAGCAGAGCAACGGATGCAAAGAAAACTAAATTGGTTAACACGGTTTATCTATGTGATTCAAAAATGTTAAGGGCGCCCGAGCCAGCGCGAGAATAGATATGGCGCAAGGAAAGCGCCGAAAGCGGTTCCAAATAGAAAGGCAATTCCTGGGCGATCGAAGAAGAATAGATTTGAAACGATCCCACCGAACCAGGTCCAGATTAAGAAGAAATCAACGGCTGTATAACTCGCACTTTGCTTGCGACGCTCGCGCGGCAGCGCCAAGTGCAACATGGCGATTAGCGCCATTCCCGATAAGAGCCAGCCAAAGGTATTTGATAGAGGAATCTCTGGAGTAAAAGGCACGTGAGCACCAGTTACTTCCCAAGTCCATCGACCACCATTAACCATCTGCGGATCAAGGAATAAGTCATAAGCCATCATTCCAAAGCCGCCGTATAGGAAAACCCAATTCTTAGTTACGCGACGAGCAACGCATAAAATTGGATGCGCGATCATTGCCCAAGCAAAAGGAACGACCAGCGGAACGCTAATTAACTGCGGGCCAAGTGATGGATCGTATTCATAAACACCAAATGGCCAACCAGTTTCAACTCCAATTAACTCAATGAAGAATCCAAATGTAAGAGAAATCGCTAGATAAGTAAGCACATACCGTCCACCGAAAGAAAGCAAGGCATGTAGCGCCATGGCGGCAGCGCCCCAATAAACCGTTGCAATTGTTACAACGCGAAGCGCTTCACCATCAAGAAGGGGATAAGAAACTTGCAAGAGAAGAGCGATGCCTAGAATCAAGTAAAGAAAGAGTCGTGAGCGATCCGAGATCCCACGGCGCTGGCGCCTGCGGGGGTTGTAATGACGAATCGACATGGGCTAATTCTGCCCTAGTAATTGCTTAAGTAACTACCGCTATTTATCGAGCGAACCGCGGATTTCACGTACTGCAAAGCGTGCAAAGAGTTCTTCTGCATACCAACCATGGCGTTCTGTTGCCGCAATCGCTTCTTGATGGGCGGCTCCCTTATATGCGAAGTTTCGGAGATCTGCTCCAGAGCGCCAATGTGAAAAAGTTCCTTGCAAGCCAATTGGGGCTTCGCCAATTCCGATTGTCTGCAGTAAGCCAGGTGATGACAAGAGACTTGATGTGACAGGAGGCACGGCTTTCCAGAAACGCACGTTTTGGGCCCATTTGATTCTGGCGCGAGTAATCGCTACAACTTCACCTTCGCCAGCGCTCTTCACGTAATCAAAGGGATTTACCTTGGCCCATAAACCATGGGAAGAGATTGGATCTACTAAATAACGAACTTCTGCATCGCTATTTTTTCGCCAACGCTTTACCAATTTGGAGTCATCTAAAGCGGTCAATCTTGAGCTTTCTATAACCGCGAGTGCGCCCCAGCGAGTTATATCTGCATCGCGTGGCGTAAAGGTTTCACCTTTCCCAGCACCTAGCATCTTGGCAAAGCGCACACCCTTAAATCTGCGAAGTGCGCCACGATCTAGCGCCATGCGAAGTAAGGCAAAACCAACTTTGTTTTTCTTTATCTTCCAAAAGTAGATAACCGTTACAAAGTCATTGTTCATTTATTTATACCGGCCAAAGCGAAGATCTCGGCCGCTACTTCGTGAGGGTGGTCCCACATGGGAGCATGTCCGCACTCGCTAAAGATTTTCCATTGCGCATGTGCCGGCGCCATTGTTCGTTCTTGGCAAGTCGTCTGTGGCAAGGTGTTATCAGAATCTCCAAAGATAATTGTGATTGGGACTGATGGATCGATCTTAGAATCAAACCGCTTATGCAACATTCCATCCCAGGCAGGAAAGTATCCAGGAGAGTTAGCCATGGAAAGTGTTGCATCTAAGCAAAGCTCTGTAGAAAATTCCCGCCACTTTGGACTAACTGATTCAAAACCTAATTTGCGTGCCCATTCGTACTTTAAAAAGGTTGGTGCAAGGGGAGCAGAATTCTTGGCTAGGAAGCGAAGCGCTGATGTTCCTGGATATCGCTGCACAAAAGTTGCTAACCAAAATCCAGCAGGTGCTAGCGCAACAACGCTCTTAACAGCGTGCGGATGTGCCGCAGCCATTTCAAGTGAGATCCATCCACCCCAAGAATTTCCAACGAGATTAAATTCAGTAACGCCAAACTCCCGCTCAACTTCTTTAACAACTAAATTAGCGATCGAATGTGGGTCCATTGCATCTGTTTTATCGAGCGGAGTTTTGCCGTGGCCTGGTAAATCAACGGTGATCACGTTGTAGCGACTTTGAAGCAATGGGACCAAAGGTTTCCAGGCAGTTGCCGCCGAGCCCATGCCATGAATCAGCACGATATGAGGCGCATCGGCATTCTCGGAGGGAGTTAAGTGCATTGATAAGTTCATCTTAAATTCAGATATTACTCCGTGCTAAAGGGTAAAACCTCTCCAAATATCCACGAGAATGGCGCTATGGATTTACGAGCCTCATTAGGCGAGCTATTCGGGACTGCGACGCTTTTACTAGTCGTAATCGGCTCGGGGATTATGGCTACCAATATTTCAAGTGATGTCGGCGTGCAGTTAACGATTAATTCTGCCGTCACCGGACTAATGCTCTACATCTTGATCACATTACTTGGGCCAGTAAGCGGAGCACACTTCAATCCAGTCGTAACTGCAATTCAACTTTACAAGAAAGCTATCTCGCCCTCGCTAGCCGCCGCCTACCTAGTAGCGCAGATGGTTGGAGCGGTGATTGGAGTTGCACTTGCTAACTTCATCTTCAACTTGCCAATTATCGAGATTTCTCAGAAAGACCGAACTGGCACCGAGCTATTTGTCAGTGAAATCTTGGCAACTGCCGGCTTGGTATTCATTATCTTTACCGCAATTGCCCAAAAGGCTGAGGCGAAGATTCCAGTTTTAGTTGGCGCCTATATCTCTGCAGCGTACTTCTTCACTTCATCAACTAGTTTTGCAAATCCCGTGGTTACTGTTGCCAGAACACTCTCTGACACATTTGCGGGGATCGCACCAGCGTCAGTTCTTCCCTTTATCGCAGCGCAGATCCTGGGCGCGCTCTTGGGGTTAGCTCTAACTAAATTTATAAATTCATCTAGCGAGATAAGAAACGAGAAGTAAATGAGTAAACCAACAGTTCTCTTTGTCTGCGTACACAACGCCGGACGCTCACAAATGGCGGCGGGCTTTATGCGTGAACTAGGTCAGGGGCGCGTAGAGGTTCTCTCTGCAGGTTCTGCGCCAAAAGATTCAATTAATCCAACCGCAGTCGAAGCTATGGCCGAAGTCGGCATCGATATTGCAAATAACACTCCAAAAGTTTTGACTACCGAGGCAGTACAGGAATCAGATGCCGTAATCACAATGGGTTGCGGAGATGTTTGCCCGTTCTACCCTGGAAAGCGTTATGAAGATTGGGTGCTTGATGATCCTGCTGGACAGGGAATTGAATCGGTACGAGTTATTCGTGATGAAATTAAGGTTCGAGTAGAAAAGTTGCTCAGCGAACTGCTTGGTTAATCCCCAACAACCATAGGTGTGGCACCAGTATTGGCCACTAGCTCGGCAAAAGATGTTGGGTAAACGGCATGGGGATGGCCAGATGCTGCCCAGACAACCTCGTAATCATTTAAAGCTTGATCAATGAGAATTTCCTCAGGCGTGCTAATCCAACCAAGTGGTGCGACGCCGCCAACTGAGTAACCAGATACATCTTTTACATAATTTGCATCAGCTCGACCTAGTTCAGCGATCCCTAAATTCTTAGCGACGAGTTCGGTATCAACTCGATGGCGGCCACTTGTAATAATCAAAAGTGGATTGCCCGAAGGAAGTTTAAAGATTAGTGATGATGCGATCTGTCCGACTTCAATACCTAAACCATTGGCAGCATCAACTGCGGTTCGGGCAGTCTCAGCAAGCACTGTTACTTGGCCCTTTACGCCAAGGTCGGTTGCGGCTTGAATAAATCGTTTGACTGCAGCCTTTTCTAAGATCCCATCCATGGTTGCAGGATACCCTTGGCAAATGTCTATAGGAGCAGTTGATCAGATCCATCGCGCTAAATTGGCGAGAAACTCCTTACGCGTCTGCTTCCTATTTCTCGGAATTGTTTCGATGGGCTGGGTTCCACGTATTCCGGAGATTAAAGATTTAATCGGCTTATCTAATGGCGCCTTCGGCTTTGTATTGCTAGGAAGCACCTTTGGCTCAATTACAGGAGCTCAACTTGCAGGGCGGTTGATGCATACCTTTGGTTCGCAGCGGGTTGTATTTGTAGGTGTTTTCATAATGCCAGCAGGCTTAGCCGGGATGGGTCTGGCAACTAATGCAGTAGTGCTGTTTCTATCTTTATTTACCATGGGCATGGGATATGCCTTAATTGATATGTGTTACAACTTTCAAGCAACAGTTGTTGAGAAAATATTAGGTCGTCGTTACATGTCCTCCTTCCACGCAATGTGGAGCGTTGGCGCCTTTGTTACGACTGTTCTTGGTGGTGCTATAACACGCCATGTTTCACCGCGCACAAATCTAGTTTCTATCGCAATAGTTTCAGTGATCGCATATCTAATCGCTGCCTACTATTTGCTGCCATCATCAATTGATGGTCATAAGGGCGAAGAAGAACATGAAGCAAAGATTCCGTTATTTGGTAAATCAGTTATGCCCCTTTGGTTCCTTGGTGTTGGACTTCTAGCAAGTTTGGTCGGAGAAGGCGCAGCCAGTGACTGGGGCGCAATTTTATTGCGTGATGAGATGGGATACGGCAAGGGTGTTTACGCCTCTGCCTTTGCATCATTCGCTCTCGCGATGATTGTTAGCCGTTTCTTAGGAGATCGCGCACTCGATTACTTTGGTCCCGCGCGCTTGGTAAAGCTCGGTGGATACATCGGTGGAAGTATTTGGGGGATTGCCTTAGCAATCTCAATTCCAATGTCAGATACATATCCAATTCCCGCGCTGATCATTGTAAATATCGGCTTT
>JAIYCF010000081.1 GCA_027488165.1 Streptomycetaceae bacterium | reverse complement strand
TTCAATTCAAAGCCGTGACGTTGTTACTCCAGCAACCCGTGGCTTGATTGTGGATTCCTCGGGAGTACCACTTGCACTTAATCGAGTCGGTGTGGCGATAACGGTTGATCGCACAAAGTTAGATCGCCAACCAGATAAAGGCATCGCTGTGCTGCAAAGCATTTCTGCATTGCTAAAAATCGAATATCGAGATGTTTTTCAGAGAACCCGACTTTGCGGAGAACTTCCTAAAGGCCAACGCGCTGGCTGTTGGACCGGATCGCGTTTCCAACCAATTCCACTAACTAAAGAAGCCGAGCCCGAACTTGCTCTACGAATTGTCGAACGCCCGGATCAATATCCAGGCATATCAGCGACACCAGTTTCAATCAGAAACTATCCTGCATATGCCGGCGCCAATGCAGCGCATTTGCTCGGATATATCGGACCGCTAACTGAGAAAGATTTATCTGGTGCCAACGGCCGTAGTTACTTTAGATCCGAATCAATTGGTAAAGCCGGTCTGGAAATTCAATACGATGAATATCTACGAGGAACACCAGGCATAAAGACTGTGATCGTTGATCGTAAGGAAGCAGTTACGAGCACTACCCAAAACTCCAAGCCAATTGGTGGCAATCACTTGGTAACCAGTATCGATGTCCGTGTTCAAGCGGCTGCCGAATCTGCGCTAGCCGATGCAGTCCGTCGTGCGCGATCAATGGGTTATCCATCAGATGGAGCAGCGGCAGTTGTAATGGATGTTCGAAATGGTCAGATAATCGCACTGGCATCTCATCCAACTTACGATCCAAATTCATATGAGCGCGGGTTAACAGTTGCTGAAGCTAAGAATCTATATAGCGAAAAGGCTGGCGTTCCAGCGCTCTCACGTGCACTTCAAGGACTATTTGCTCCCGCCTCAACATTTAAAGTTGTATCTGCAGTTGCTGCAGCAAATGCAGGCTATGACTTAGGCGCTACTTACGATTGCCCAGCACAAGTAGAAGTCGGTACCCGCGCTTTCCAAAACTTTGAAAGTAAAGCGCAAGGTCGAATTTCTATGACCAAGGCGATGGCTATTTCCTGCGACACGATTTGGTATCGCATCGCATTTGATGAATGGCTACGCGATGGCGGCTTAAAGCCTAAATCCAGTGCCAATGATTACTTCTTCAACGCAGCGAAAGGTTTCCAGATTGGCGTAAAAACAGGAATCGATTTACCTTCTGAATCATCTGGACGTTTGGCAGATCGCGAGTGGCGTAAATCTTGGTATGAGCAGAATAAAGATTTCTATTGCAACTATAAGGATCGTGCTTCAAAGAGCCAGCAGACCGCTTTCTTAGTGCAGCTTGCCTACGAGAACTGCTTAGACGGTGACAAGATCCGCGCCGGAGATGCTGTTAACTTCTCAATCGGCCAAGGTGACACAGTTATTTCTCCACTAAAACTGGCGCAGATGTATGCGGCAATTGCCAATGGCGGAACGATTTTGAAGCCGACTATTGCTAAAGCGATTGTGAAAACCGACGGAACTGTAATTAAAGAATTTAAGCCAGAGAAATTGGGCGTGCTGCCTGCCGATAAAGAGACGATGAAGTTCCTAAACCGTTCACTTCGCGAAGTAGTAGTTAGCGGAACAGGTGCTGGCGCATTTAGTTCATTCCCAGTTCCAGTCAGTGGAAAAACCGGAACAGCGCAAGTTTTTGGTCGCAATCCAAATGGCAGCGCTAAGGCAGATACATCTTGGTTTGCCTCTTACGGGCCAACCAATAAACCGAGATTTGCAGTTGTCATGATGGTGAGCCAGGGTGGTTTTGGTGCATCAGTCTCAGGTGTTGGAACACGCAAGATTTACGAGACGTTATTCGGAGTCGTGGGTTCTAAAGTTAGCTCTGCAAAGATTTTATTCCCGAGCGGAATTCCACCAGTCGGGTTACCTAAGATTTCTCCAGCAACAAAAGTTAAGGGTGCCAAATGAGCTTAGCTTCCCAGCGCATTAACTATCGCAAATCCCAGCGCCCATCAGCTTTTGCCGGCTTTGATCCAATCCTCACCGTTGCCGTTGCCGCACTGTTGGTAATCGGCACTCTCTTGGTTTATGCAGCAACGCGAAATTGGTATGCGGCAAATGGCTTAGATCCCGAGTACTACTTAAAGCGCCATGTTGTAAACATCTTGATCGGTTCACTACTTGCCTGGGGAACCACAATTATTGATTACCGATTGATTCGCGCCTACACACCGTTCTTATGGATAGGTGGCGTAGTTGGACTTACCTTAGTTTTGATTCCTGGTATCGGTGAAGAAGTAAATGGTGCAAATGCTTGGATCGGACTACCTGGTGGATTCCAAGTTCAGCCGGCAGAGCTCGCCAAGATTTCAATCATCGTTGGCATGTCGATGATTTTATCGGAGCGCAGCCACGACTCAGATGCGCCGTCTCATAGAGATGTTATGCAGGCACTTGTTATTGCAGCGGTTCCAGTTCTGTTGATTTTGGCTCAACCAGATATGGGTACGGTTTTCATTATTAGTATCGCAGTCGTAACAATTATCGCCGTATCTGGCGCACCACTTCGTTGGGTCGCAGGCTTGATCCTTGTTGCAGTTGTCGGAAGTTTTGCAGCGGTGCAAGTCGGTGTCATCAATGATTACCAAGTAAAGCGCTTACAAGCTTTTGTTGATCCAAATGCCGATTCGCAGGGGAGTGGATACCAATTACGTCAGGCACGAATAACGGTCGGCTCTGGTGGATTGCTTGGTACTGGATTATTTGATGGCCCGCAAACAAATGGCCGATTCGTTCCAGAACAACAGACTGACTTTATCTTTACAGTTGCCGGCGAGCAGTTAGGTTTCCTTGGTTCTGGATTTATCATCCTCTTATATCTAGTTATTCTGATGAGGGCATTTGGTATTGCTCGCAGATCTAGCGACCCCTACGGAAAATTAGTTTGTACCGGCGTTATTGCTTGGTTTGCTTTTCAAACTTTTGAAAACATTGGAATGACTTTGGGCATGATGCCAATGACTGGTGTTCCATTGCCATTTCTGTCTTATGGTGGATCGAGCATGTTTGCCAATATGATCGGTTTCGGTCTCTTGCAAAACGTAAACGCTCGCCACCGCGGCTAATTCAGGCGCAAACCCCGCTCATTTCGCGATTTACCCCTCTCATCTGGCATACTTACCCCAACAGTTCAGCGCGGCTCGCGAACCAATTCGCGGCACACAGCCAGCGGCGGACTAACACAGAAGTACACACAGAGATTTGCTTGAAGGATTTGACCCAAGTGCGCATCCCGTTCGGGGCGCTAGCTAGTTGAGTATCTACAAGCCAGAGCGCGTTTAATTAAACGCATAGAGGATTTGGTGCCATGGCGATTGAGCCAAAGTCACCGCGCAAACGTGCGGTGAAAAAGACAAGCAAGAAGAAATCTGCCGAAGTAAGCGCAGATGTTGAAGCAACCCCGGCAGTCGAGGCGGTTGAAAGTAAATCGAAGAAGAAAGCTCCTTCGATTCCTGTCCCAATTTTTCAAGCAGCTCCAGTTGAGAAAGCCCCTAAGGCTGTTTCAAAGAAGAGCGCAAAGAAAGTCGAAGCCGAAAGCGGTTCTGACGAGAAGGTGAGCACTTCTGCAGCAGCGCCTGATTCTGCCGACGCTGATGATTCAGATGGACGCGGTGGACGCAATCGCCGTCGCCGTCGTGGTGGACGTGGTCGTCGCAAGCCGAACGCTGATGGCACAGACGCAAGCAGCGCAGAAGAGGGTTCAGATGCTTCAGATGAATCCAGCGAAGATTCTGCAGAAGGTGCAACTCATCGCCGTCGCCGTCGCCGTCGTGCAACTGGCGAAGGAGTAACACCTGGCGAGATTGTTGATGAAGATGGCGTAATTACAGTTGTTAAGGTCCGCGAAGTCCGCGAACGTACCGAGCGTCCTGCGCGCCCAGATCGAAACGAACGTGGAACACGTAGCCGTGGTCGCGATCGCGATCGTGGGGGACGTAGTGACAATCGAAATGACAGTCGCGGAGATTACCGCGAGCCATATCGCCGTCGCGGAACAATCATTACTGATGGAGAATTTCTAGCGCGTCGCGAAAATGTTGATCGCGAGATGGTGGTTCGCCAGATTGGTGATCGCATTCAGATCGCTGTTATCGAAGATAAAGTCATGGTTGAGCACTATGTAAACCGTAACGCCAACGTTTCTTACGTCGGAAACGTTTATCTCGGTCGTGTTCAAAACGTTCTTCCATCAATGGAAGCTGCCTTCGTTGATATTGGTAAGGGCCGCAACGCAGTTCTATATGCCGGTGAAGTTAACTGGGATGCCGCAGGTATCTCAGAGACGCAACCTCGTAAAATTGAAATGGTTCTAAAGACAGGTCAACCTGTTCTTGTACAAGTTACTAAAGATCCAATCGGTCAAAAGGGTGCGCGCTTAACTAGCCAGATCTCACTTCCTGGTCGTTATGTTGTCTATGTTCCTGGCGGCGGAATGAGCGGTATTTCAAAGCGCCTTCCTGAATCAGAACGCACCCGACTAAAGGCGATCTTAAAGAACTTAATTCCTGAAGAAGCGGGCGTAATTGTTCGCACCGCTGCTGAAGGCGTTAGCGAAGAAGAACTCACCAACGATGTCGCACGCCTAAAGGCGCAATGGGAAGATATTTATCAGAAATCAGAAAATCCAAACTTCCACGCACCGGCACTTCTGCTTTCAGAGCCAGATCTAGCAGTGCGCGTTATTCGCGATATCTTCAACGAAGATTTCCGCAAGCTAACTATTCAAGGCAATGAAGCATGGGAAGAGATCAGTTCTTACCTAGGATCCATTGCTCCTGAACTTGTTACCAAGCTTGAGAAGTACACCGGAACTGGCGATCTCTTTGCTGACTTCCGTGTTGAAGAACAACTAGCAAAGGCATTTGATCGCAAGGTTTATCTGCCATCAGGTGGTTCTTTAGTTATTGATCGCACTGAAGCGATGATCGTTATCGACGTTAACACCGGTAAATTCATCGGTAAGGGTGGAAACCTCGAAGAAACTGTTACCAAGAACAACTTGGAAGCTGCCGAAGAAATCGCCCGTCAACTTCGCCTGCGCGACCTTGGCGGAATCATCGTAATCGACTTTATCGATATGGTTCTTGAATCAAACCGTGATGCAGTACTTCGTCGCCTCGTTGAATGTCTCGGTCGCGATCGCACCAAGCATCAGGTTGCAGAAGTAACTTCACTTGGCTTGGTGCAAATGACTCGTAAGCGCGTTGGCCAAGGTTTGATCGAAGCCTTCTCAACAACTTGCGATTCTTGTGCAGGACGCGGAATCCATATCCATATGGAGCCGGTAAAGATGAAGGCGCCGATGCCACAAGTAAATTCTCAATCAGCATCACATGACGATGCTGATGAATCAGAGGCAACCGAACATGAATTCGATGAGACTTTAAATACTGAAGAGACTGATACTGAAACGTCTTCAAAAACTGAGGTAGATGAGGATGTAGAAGTAGAAGCCAAGCCAGCCGGACGTCGTCGTCGTAGGGCTGCTTCCAGCGGGATCATCACCGCCTAGAAAAGCCTCAATTTGACCCTAGGGGTACGAAATCCGTACCCTTAGCCTCTGCTCGAAAGAAGCCCACCTGGGCCTCATGAGCGTGAACTGAACTGGAGCAAGAATCGTGTACGCAATCGTTAAAGCTGGCGGACGCCAGGAGAAAGTCACCGTTGGTGAAACCATCACTGTCGATCGCATCGACCAGGCTGCTGGTGCAACCGTATCTTTCCCTGCGCTACTTGTAGTAGACGGTGCCAGCGTTACAACCGATGCAAAAGTTCTTAGCGGTGTAAAAGTTACCGGTGAAGTAATTGACGAAGTAAAAGGTCCAAAGATCGACATCCTTCGTTACATGAACAAGACCGGTTACCGTCGTCGTCAAGGTTTCCGTGCACAGCAAACTCGAGTCAAGATCACCGCAATCAGCGGCGTGAAATAAGGGGCTGAACAATGGCAAGTAAGAAGGGTGTCTCCTCGACACGTAACGGTCGCGATTCCAATCCGCAATACCTCGGTATCAAGCGCTTTGGCGGACAAGAAGTAAACGCTGGTGAAATTTTGGTTCGTCAACGCGGAACATATTTCCACCCAGGCAAGAACGTTGGTCGCGGTAAGGATGACACTCTCTTTGCACTAGCTGCAGGAGCAGTTGAATTCGGTCGCGCTCGCGGTCGCCGTGTAGTGAACGTGGTTGCACCGGTCGCTTAATTTAGGTTTCTCAAAGAGAGCGAGCCGCGTTCGTGGCTCGCTCTTTTTATTTATCAAGCAGTTTTCATATTTCAAACTAGAAGGGAGCGTTAAGAGATGACAACATTCGTTGATCGCGTAACGCTCTATGCCGCTGCCGGAAAAGGTGGCGATGGTTGCGTCTCTGTTAAGCGCGAAAAATTTAAACCACTAGGCGGCCCAGATGGCGGTAACGGTGGACGCGGCGGCGACATTATCTTGATCGTCGATTCCAGCGTTACAACACTTCTTGATTTTCACCATTCTCCACACCGCAAAGCAACATCTGGTTCGCAAGGTTATGGCGATCGTAAAGATGGCACATACGGCGAAGATTTAATTCTTCCTGTTCCAAATGGCACAGTTGTTTTCGACGATAAAGGGAACCAACTCGCAGATTTAATTGGCGTCGGCACAACATTTCTCGCTGCACAAGGTGGACATGGTGGCCTCGGCAACTTAGCGCTCTCATCTTCAAAACGTCGCGCTCCAGGTTTTGCGCTCCTTGGCGAACCAGGTGAAGAACGCACACTTTATTTAGAGCTTAAATCAGTTGCCGACATTGCCCTTGTTGGATATCCAAGTGCTGGAAAATCTTCGCTGATCGCAGCGATCTCAGCTGCGCGCCCAAAGATCGCTGACTATCCATTTACAACCCTCGTTCCAAACTTGGGTGTTGTTCAAGCAGGAGACACTCGCTTTACTGTGGCAGATGTTCCAGGGCTAATCCCAGGTGCATCACAAGGTAAAGGCTTGGGCCTTGAGTTCTTACGCCACGTCGAACGCTGCGTGGCGCTTGTTCATGTACTCGATTGCGGAACGCTAGAAACTGATCGCAATCCAATTACCGATCTCGAAATTATTGAATCCGAACTCGCACAGTACGGCGGTCTCGAAGATCGCGTTCGCATTATTGCGCTAAATAAAATTGATTTACCTGATGGCCAGGCGATGGCCGATATGGTGGCGCAAACTTTGCGCGATAAGGGATATGAGGTTTACCCAGTCTCTGCTGCAAGCCGTGCGGGTCTAACTGAACTTCTCTACGCCATGGCGCGCTTAGTACAGAAAGCTCGCGCTGAAGCGGCAACCGAAGAACGCACTCGCATTATCTTGCGCCCAACTGCAGTTGATGATTCTGGATTCACCGTTCGCGCAAATGCCGATGGTTCATTTAGCGTGCGTGGACAGAAAGTTGTTCGTTGGGTTCGCCAGACTAACTTTAAGAACGCAGAAGCAATTGGTTACTTGGCAGATCGCCTAGCCCAGCTCGGAGTTGAAAAAGAATTGTTTAAGCAGGGAGCGGTTGCCGGAAGCGAAGTACGTATCGGCTCTGGCGATAATGAAGTTGTCTTCGAATGGGAGCCAACAATCGAAGCCGGCGCAGAACAATTAGCTGGCCACTTGCATCGCCGTGGTGAAGATTCACGCCTAGAAGGCGCCTGGGTTGTAGAAGAACGTGTTGTCGATCAACTAAGCGATGAAGAAATTGCGCAACAATGGGAGTACAACGTGGAGGACCCACATACTCCACGCTTAACGGATCCAAAACCAGTAGAGGATAAGTAAATGAACCGCAGCGCAGTCACGAATGCGAAACGCGTCGTCATTAAAATTGGTTCATCTTCACTAACTGGTTCTGCGGGTTCAGCGCTAGATAGCCAAGCAGTTTCACAAATCGTTGATTCAGTGGCCCAACTACGCGCGCGTGGCGCTGAAGTTGTTCTGGTTTCTTCGGGTGCGATTGCGGCCGGCCTTGCTCCACTTGGACTTACGACCCGCCCTAAAGATTTAGCAACACAACAAGCGGCAGCCTCGGTTGGCCAAGGCTTACTTATTGCAAAGTACAACGAGAACTTTTCGCGCCATAACTTGGTTTCTTCGCAGGTGCTATTGACTACAGAAGATGTGGTTCGTCGTTCGCACTATCAGAACGCACAACAGACTTTAAATAAGTTACTTTCACTCGGAGTCGTGCCGATTATCAACGAGAACGATTCAGTTGGAACGCAAGAGATCCGCTTCGGCGATAACGATCGTTTGGCAGCCCTTGTGTCACTGCTAATCGGCGCTGATTTACTCGTGCTGGTTTCAGATGTTGATGCGCTTTACGATGCCCCACCTTCACAGGCGGGCGCTAAGGCAATTTCATTTGTCGATCACATCGCCGATATTGAAAACTTTGATATTGGCGGTGCAGGTTCTGCTGGCGTTGGTAGCGGGGGAATGGTTACCAAAATTGAAGCCGCACGCATTTCCACAGGTGCAGGAACGCCGATGTTGCTCACATCGCTAGCCAACGCAGCAACTGCGTTATCCGGAGCTGAAGTCGGTACTTTCTTTGCTTCTCACGGAACCCGTTCTACCTCTCGCCTGCTCTGGTTGGCACATGCATCAACTCCACGTGGTCGTTTAATTCTTGATTCCGGTGCAGTTACAGCAATTCTTGAAAGAGGAGTTTCCCTGTTGCCTGCTGGAGTTACGGCTGTTGAGGGCGAATTCATCGCCGGAGATACTGTTGAACTAATTAGCGCAGAAAAGAAAGTAATTGCGCGTGGTTTGGTGGCATTTGATTCAGATGAAATCCCACAGATGCTGGGGCGTTCGACAAAGGAACTGGCGGCAACCCTTGGCGCTGAATATGAGCGCGAGTTAGTTCACCGCGATGATTTAGTCCTTCTCGGATAAATAGAAACCGATAAACTTTTCCAATGGATGCAGTAGAAATTGTTTCGGATTTAGCGCTAAAGGCGCGCGCTGCTGCACGCACGCTATCTACCGCAACAGGCGCCGAACGCAAGGCGGCCTTGTATGCAATCGCTGCAGCAATCGAATCTCGCAGCGCCGAGATTCTAAATGCCAATGCTGAAGATATTGCGCGAGCAAAAGCTGAAGATATGCATCCTCAGATGCAGGATCGTTTACTTCTAACCGAATCTCGCGTTGCGGGAATGGCCAATGGCGCACGTTTGGTCGCCGATCTTCCAGATCCGCTCGGACAGGTACTTCGCCAATCAACTCTGCCAAACGGTTTAGACCTGAAACAAGTATCAGTTCCATTTGGCGTAATCGGCATGGTCTATGAAGCGCGTCCAAATGTCACGGTCGATGCTGCAGTGATCTTGTTGATGTCTGGCAATGCTGCGCTCTTGCGTGGCTCTTCAACAGCTGCGGCTAGCAACCAAGTTCTCGTCACCGTTATCCGTGAGGCGCTAGCAACTACCAAAATTTCACCAGAGGTAATTCAACTAGTTCCATCCGAAGATCGCGCAACGGTTAAAGCTTTGCTTAACGCACGCGGCAAAGTAGATCTGGTTATCCCACGTGGCAGTGCTGCGCTAATCCGTATGGTCGTCGATGAATCGACAGTTCCAACTATCGAAACTGGTGCAGGCGTATGTCACGTCTACGTAGATGAGTTTGCCGATATTGAAAAGGCGCTGCCAATTTTGATTAACTCCAAAACTCACCGCCCAAGTGTTTGTAATGCCGCT
>JAIYCF010000012.1 GCA_027488165.1 Streptomycetaceae bacterium | reverse complement strand
CCTACGAGAACGCGGTCATCTTCTGAAAGTTCATCGATACCCAAGATAGCGATGATGTCCTGAAGATCCTTGTAACGCTGCAAGATCTGCTTAATACGGTTTGCAACACGGAAGTGATGCTCACCGATGTAGCGTGGATCCAAGATGCGTGAAGTTGAGTCAAGTGGATCCACAGCTGGGTAGATACCAAGCTCTGAGATCGGACGAGACAACACTGTTGTTGCATCAAGGTGGGCGAATGTTGTGTGTGGAGCTGGGTCGGTAATGTCATCTGCAGGAACGTAAATTGCCTGCATAGATGTAATTGAGTGACCACGTGTTGAAGTAATGCGCTCCTGTAGCTGGCCCATTTCATCTGCAAGTGTTGGCTGGTAACCCACAGCAGATGGCATACGGCCGAGAAGTGTTGATACTTCAGAACCTGCCTGAGTAAAGCGGAAGATATTGTCGATGAAGAGCAATACATCCTGCTTTTGAACATCGCGGAAGTACTCAGCCATGGTTAGCGCTGAAAGTGCAACGCGCAGACGCGTTCCAGGTGGCTCATCCATCTGACCGAAGACCAAGGCGGTTTTATTGATAACACCAGTCTCGGTCATTTCAAGGAACAAGTCGTTACCTTCGCGAGTACGTTCTCCAACGCCGGCGAATACAGATACACCACCGAAGTTTTCGGCTACGCGATAAATCATTTCCTGGATAAGAACAGTCTTACCAACACCTGCACCACCGAAGAGACCGATCTTTCCACCCTTTACGTAAGGTGTTAGTAGATCGATAACTTTGATACCGGTCTCGAACATTTCAGTCTTTGACTCAAGTTGATCGAATGCTGGTGCATCGCGGTGGATTGGCCAACGCTCTTTAATATCAAGTGATGATGTTGGAACATCGAGTGATTCGCCAAGTGTGTTGAATACGTGGCCCTTTGTAACATCACCGACAGGAACTGAGATTGCAGCGCCTGTATCTGTTACCTCTGCGCCACGGACCATGCCGTCTGTTGGCTGCATCGAAATCGCGCGCACAAGGTTGTCACCAATGTGTTGTGCAACTTCTAGGGTCAAGGTACGAGTAGTGCCACTCATGGTGGTCTCTACGTGGAGCGCGTTAAAGATCGATGGCATTGAATCCGCTGGGAATTCAATATCCACGACGGGTCCAATAACTCGGGCAACGCGGCCTTTACCTGTTGATGACATCATTCACTCCCTGCACTAGCTGAGGCTAACGCGTCTGCGCCGCCCACAATTTCACTGATTTCCTGGGTAATTTCGGCCTGACGAGCCGCGTTCGCAAGTCGGGTTAGCGACTTGATTAAATCATCAGCGTTGTCAGTCGCTGACTTCATAGCGCGACGACGTGCAGCATGCTCAGAAGCAGCTGATTGCAACATCGCGTTGAAGATTCGGGCTTCGATATAGCGAGGCAGAAGTGCATTTAGTACCTCTGCTGGATTTGGTTCGAACTCGTACATTGGCAGCAAGCCAGCTGGTGCTGGAGCATCGCTTTCAACAACTTCAAGTGGCAACATGCGCTTGGCCATTGCGTTCTGAGTCAACATTGATTTGAACTCGGTAAAGATAATGTGGATCTCATCTACACCGGCTTTATCGGTTTGTGAGTCTGCGATAAATGCTTCGATAAGCGCGTTAGCAACTTCCTTAGCGTTTTCATATGTTGGATTATCAGAAAAACCGGTCCATGAACCAGAAATATCGCGGTTACGGAACTTGTAATAGTTCAGCGCCTTGCGACCAACCAAGTAATTTGAGACTTCAAGCCCACGCTCGCGGATCATGGCAGCGAGTTGCTCGCCTTCCTTAATCGCGTTATTTGAATAAGCACCAGCCATACCGCGGTCGGCAGAGATAACCAAGATCGCTGCGCGCTTTGGATTTTCAGATGGTGAAGTCAAAGGGTGGTTAACAGATGAGTATGAAGCAACTGCGGATACGGCACGGGTCAACTCATTTGCATAAGGAGTTGAGGCTGCGACTCGTTGCTGCGCTTTGACAATACGAGAAGCAGAGATTAACTCCATTGCTTTCGTAATTTTCTTAGTCGCTTTAACGGATCGCATCCGTCGGCGATAAACGCGAAGTTGAGCACCCATGAGTTACTTCTTCACCGCCGGAGGAACGAACTTGGTAATTGCTTCTGCGCTCTCTGAATCAAGTGCTTCAGCTGGTGCATCATTTACGATGCCCGCTGCAGATGGCTTAAATTGCTTCTTGAAATCAGCTACTGCTGACTTCATCTTTGCAATTGTGTCATCTTCGAGCTGCTTGGTCTCTGAAATTACAGTGAAGATATCTTTACGTTCGCGACCAATGAAGTCGAGAAGTTCAGATTCAAAGCGACGGATATCGGCAACTGCAACAGAATCAAGTTCTCCTGAAGTTCCTGCCCAGATTGAAACAATCTGACGCTCTAGTGAATATGGTGAGTACTGACCCTGCTTTAGAAGTTCAACCATACGTGCACCGCGCTCAAGCTGAGCCTTTGATGCGGCATCAAGGTCTGAACCGAAAGCAGCGAACGCTTCGAGTTCACGGAACTGTGCAAGGTCAAGACGCAAACGACCAGCGATCTTCTTCATCGCCTTAGTCTGTGCAGAACCACCAACGCGAGAAACAGAAACACCTACGTTAATCGCTGGGCGAACACCGGCGTTGAATAGATCTGTTTCAAGGAAGCACTGACCATCTGTAATAGAAATTACGTTGGTAGGAATAAACGCTGAAATGTCATTTCCCTTTGTCTCAATGATTGGCAGACCAGTCATTGAACCGCCACCGAGTTCATCGGAAAGCTTTGCGCAACGTTCTAGCAAACGTGAGTGTAAGTAGAAAACGTCTCCTGGATACGCTTCGCGGCCTGGTGGACGACGAAGAAGAAGTGAGACTGAACGGTAAGCCTCAGCTTGCTTCGATAGATCATCGAAAACAATTAGAACGTGCTCGCCGTTGTACATCCAGTGCTGACCAATTGCAGAACCGGTGTATGGAGCGAGGTACTTAAAGCCTGCTGGGTCTGATGCAGGAGATGCGACGATTGTTGTGTACTCCATTGCGCCTGCTTCTTCGAGCGCGCCTTTAACAGCTGCGATCGTTGAACCCTTTTGACCAATAGCAACATAAATACATTTAACTTGCTTCTTCTTGTCGCCAGTTAGCCAGTTTTCGCGCTGGTTAATGATGGTGTCCACTGCAACTGCAGTCTTACCTGTCTGACGGTCACCGATGATCAACTGGCGCTGTCCGCGACCAATCGCAGTCATCGCATCGATCGCCTTAATACCTGTTGCAAGTGGTTCCTTAACTGGCTGGCGCTGAACTACAGAGGGAGCCTGCAATTCAAGTGCGCGACGAGCATCAGCTTTGATTTCACCCTTGCCATCGATTGGGCGACCAAGTGGATCGACAACGCGACCCAAGAAGCCATCACCAACTGGTACAGAAAGAATCTCGCCAGTACCGCGTACTGATGTTCCTTCTTCAATTCCGGCGTAACTTCCGAGAATAACAACACCGATCTCGCGCACATCGAGGTTAAGTGCAAGACCTAGTGTTCCGTTCTCGAACTGTAGAAGTTCGTTGGCCATTGTTGAAGGAAGTCCCTCAACGCGAGCGATTCCATCGCCTGCCTGGCTAACTGTTCCTACTTCGTCGCGAGCTGCGGCGCCTGGATCGTATGACTTAACGAAATTCGCTAAGGCATCCCGAATTTCATTCGGTTGGATCTTGAGCTCTGCCATGTCGTTCTCCCTTTTATCTTATTAACTTAAAAATTATGCGGACTGACCAACTAATGCACGTCCGGCATTTGCCAGGCGGTTTACAACACTTCCATCAACTAACTCATCTGCGAACTTGATTGAAACTCCACCCAGAATTGTTGGGTCGATTTGAACGTTAATGCGGATTGGCTGGCCAACCTTCTGCTCAAGCACTGTTGCTAGGCGCTTTGACTGTGCATCAGTTAACGCTGTAGCTGTGCGAACAACTGCAATTAAGCGGTTGCGACGGTTAGCTAGACCAAATAGGTAATCAGCAAATGCTGCTTCGATGCTGCGTCCGCGAAGGGAGGCAACGAGTGCGCTGGCAACCTTGATTGTTGAGGCAGATGCCTTCTTGCCAAGTACTTCAGCGATTAACGCCGCCTTGGCATCAGTTGATCCAACGCTTACGAGCGCCTTGCGGAGTTCGAAGTTATCGGCAACTAAACGTGAAGTTTCGAAGAACTCATCTTCTACGCGATCGAGTTCGCCAGCGATATTTGCAGCAGATGCTTCTGCCTCAATCGCTAACTGCTCTGTTGCATAGACCAGATCCTTAGTTGCTGACCAACGTAGACCCGATAGTTCGGTAAGAAGTGAAACTGCCAACGTTCCGGTTGATTTTGTGAAGAGATCTTTTACGAGCGCCGCCTTGGCAGCCTTATCGCGTGCTGGATCTGTAATTGCGCGACGTAGTGAAGTGTTGTCGGCAAAGAGATCAGCGGCAGCAAAAAGATGTGAAGACAACTCAGAAGCCGCTGTGGCGCTTGCGCCCTTTACTGCAGCATCAAGTGCAGCACGTGCGGCCACGAGTGACTGACGACTACTGCCTCCGAGGTGAATTCTCATTTTCTTACTTGCTCTTCTCTAAATCATCTAGAAAACGATCAACGATCCGTGATTGACGGGCCTGATCATCTAGCGCTTCTCCCACGATCTTTGATGCGAGTTCAACAGCAAGTGCACCGACTTCATTGCGAAGTGATGTGATCGCTTGCTGACGTTCTGCCTCAATAGATGCGTGCGCAGCTGCAGTGATGCGGGCTGCTTCTTCTTGTGCCTTCGCACGAAGTTCTTCAACGATTGATGCGCCCTGTACACGAGCTTCTTCGCGAAGTGTTTGTGCTTCTTCGCGCGCCTTTGAGAGCTGCTCTGTGTACTGAGATAGTGCGCGTTCGGCTTCTAGCTGCGCCTTTTCAGCGCGCTCCATTCCGCCTTCAATTGCATTAGTGCGCGCTTCATATGCTTTTTCAAACATAGGCACGACTTTGCTCTTTAAGACAAGGAACAGAAGCGCAAACGCGATAAATCCAACGATGATCTCAGCTGTGTGAGGGATCAGTGGATTAAGCGCTTCGCCTGCCGCAATGTTTAGCGGTTGCACGTTTAGTAACTGCATTGATTCTCCTTAGAGAGTTCTCAGGGGTTGTTTAGAGAACGAATGCGAGTACGAGGCCGAAGAGTGCGAGGGCTTCCGCCATCGCGAATCCAAGGAACGCAATTGGCTGAAGAACGCTGCGTGACTCAGGCTGGCGAGCTACTCCGCTGATGTACGCGGCGAAGATCATGCCTGTTGCGATTGCAGGTCCGATTGCAGCAATGCCGTAACCGATGACGTTAAGTGAGCCTGTCATGTTTTTACCTTTCTTGCTTGAGAAGGCGAAGTTACCTTCCCAAAGTTAGTTGTTAGTGCTCGTCGGCGAGTGATCCGGCGATATAGAGGGCGGTTAGAAGTGTGAAGATGTATGCCTGAAGGCATTGGACCATAAACTCGAAGAAGGTCAACGCAATTCCCATTGTGAATGCAAAAGGGCTCACTAATTTGAGTCCTAGTACACCCTGGGCGAGATGTTCTCCTCCAAGAATGAAGACCAAGAGCAACAAGTGGCCAGCGAACATATTTGCAAAGAGACGAAGTCCCAAAGTAAATGGACGAACCACGAAGAATGTTGCAAGTTCAATTGGCGTTAATAAAACATAAATTGGTTTTGGAACTCCGGGCATAAATGCAATGCCCTTTAAGTAATGGCCGAGTCCTTGGCGCTTTACTCCTACGAAGTGATAAACCAAATAGGTAATGATGGCGAGCGCGTAAGCAAATCCAACGCGAGAAAATGTTGGGAACTGCAACATCGGCACAATTCCAAACCAGTTATTTACAAGTACAAATGTAAACAAGGTAAATAGGTATGGAACAAAGCGCATGAATTCTGGGCCGAGAACATCTTTAGCTAGTCCGTCACGGATAAATCCGTAGACGCTTTCTCCTGCAAATTGCAGCTTCGATGGGACAGTCGCTGCTTTGCGTGAGGAGAGAATAAAGAAAACGGAAATAATAGCTACTGAAAGAAATGCTAAGAGAATTGGTTTTGTAAACCAGGTAACGCTTTCAAAGATTGGAGGAAGTACGAAGTCGTTGGCGCTAGGCGGGACAAAGCCTTCGCCTTCAGCGCTGGAACGTACAAACGCAAGCACACGAACTCCAATGGGTTTCTTTTTGCCGGGCTATTTTGGAGCAACCTTATGGGCAAAAGCCTCTGTGTGTGAAATCGAAAAGATGTGATTTGGCTCGGGTTTTAGGCGTGCTATTCGCGCCCAAAGCGGAGCCACACCAAGTACAGAGCCCCGCCCATACCCATCAGAAATCCAACGAGGGTGAGGTAGCTAGTTCCCAGCCATCTATCAGCCGCATAGCCAACTCCGCCCCAAAAGAGGAGGCCAGATAAGAGGTAGCCGAAGATCGTCCAGATAGCGTTTTCGTCGCGCCGGTTATGGCTGCTGTTACTCACTTGGTCCCCCTAAGAATGCGTAGGCGGTAATGGTAGATGAGTTTTGAGTTTGAGGTAACTAGCCACTTCTCCGCCTAACCAGGCGAGCGTGATCGCGCAGGCTGAGATTCCAAAACTGGCGCGGTCAATTACATCGCGATCAGTGTAATTTCCAAGGGCCCATAAGAAGAGGCCGAGCAGAGTTAACTTGGCAAAGTAAGAAGTCATCGCCATCGCCATCGTGCTTATTGGATCGAGATTTCGGGTTAACCGCGAAACCAAGATATGTACAACAAAATAAATAGCGACAATAAATTGTGCAAGAAGTGCGCCGTAGAAACCAGATAAACCGCGAACGAGTGAAGATAGAGCGATAGCGATTACGCCGACAATTAGCGTTGGTTTAAGTGCGCCGGCAAGTAATTGTGATTCATTTGATTTCTCTTTAGACATGGCTCGCACTTTCTTGAGGTCGCAGCGATTTGGATTTACCTCGGCTAAAGAAGATTGTAAATGCCAACATGGCGCAGGCAAATATTGCCGCTACCCAAAGCGGCGCAAAGGCTGAAACGGTTACAGGAAAAGCGATTGTTGCTGTCCATAAATACATAATCGCTGCGGTGCGGATTTGGGTATTTCCAGCGCGCATGATCCGGTGATGTAGATGTTCTTTATCTGATGAGAAAGGAGATTTACCGGCGCGAAGGCGGCGGAAGATCGCCAGAGTTAAATCAGCAAGTGGGATCGCAAGAACTGCAAAGGGAAGCAATAACGGAAGAAGTGCAGGTCCTAACTTCTCTTCGCTAATTGCATTTGGATCTACCTGGCCAGTTAGCGTGATTGCAGATGCCGCAAGCATTAGACCCAAGAACATCGATCCCGAATCCCCCATAAAGATGCGGGCGGGATGCGAGTTATGTGGGAGAAACCCTAGGCAAACTCCGATTGCGATCGCGGTAATGAGTGATGGCGCACCTGCGCGGTTAAAGCCATAAACAACTGCCAATAAGTAAGCGAATGCGAAGAAGGCTGATCCCGCGATAGCAACGATTCCGGCGGCTAGGCCATCTAGGCCATCGATAAAGTTAACGGCGTTAATAGTTACAAGAACTATAAGCACAGTAAGCAATTGACCAACGCTCGGTGGCAACATGGTTACGCCATTTATCGGTAACCATAAAATCTGAATTCCGTAGAGCAACAAGATTCCAGCGGCTAGTGCTTGTCCTGCCAACTTGGTAATCGCATCTAGCTCGTAGCGATCATCGGCCATTCCAAGTAAGACCAAGAAAGTTCCAGCTAAGAAAATTCCTTGCGCATCATTACCAAAGGATTTTCCAACGAGTTCTAGATTGCCAACTATTAAGAAGGTTGCCGACATGGAAAGCCACATCGCAAGCCCGCCCCAGCGTGGAGTCGGGATTACGTGAATATCGCGCTTTCGAATCTGTGCCACGGCGCCAAAATGCAAAGCCCATTTTCTTACAAAGGGTGTGATGATGTAACAGAGCGCTGCTGCAAGTAAGAGCGTTACGAGATATTCGCGCATGCGCTATCGACCTAAATTAAGCGGTGTAGATCGGAAATCTTGCGGTGAGTGCGTGGACTTCAGATTTGATTGCGGCATGTGCTTTCTCGTCATCGGTCTTTATCGCGCGAGCGATAAATGAGGCGATCTGCTGCATCTCTGGAACGCCCATTCCTTGTGTAGTTGTCGCAGGAGTTCCGACGCGAATACCGCTTGTAACGCCTGGCTTTTCAGGATCGAAAGGAATTGAATTCTTATTCATAACAATTCCAGCAAGACCGCAACGCTCATCTGCAACTTTTCCAGTAACGCCAGTGCTGCGAATATCCATCAACGCTAAGTGGGTTTGGGTTCCGCCAGATACTGCGCGCATTCCCTCTTTTTCAAGAGCTGCGGCAAGTGCCTGGGCGTTAACAATTACATCTTTGGCGTACTTTTGGTAAGCAGGCGTTGCACATTCTGCGAGCGCAATCGCTTTGCCTGCAACCGCTGACATGATTGGGCCACCCTGCATGCCAGGAAACACCGCTTTATCAATCGCTGCAGCATGTTCGGCCTTAGCCAAGATCATTCCGCCGCGAGGTCCGCGCAGAACTTTATGGGTTGTAAATGAGACAACATCTGCATAAGGCACTGGTGACGGGATCGCTTTACCGGCAACCAGTCCGATGAAGTGCGCAGCATCTACCCACATGATCGCGCCGACTTCGTCGCAGATTGCGCGAATCTTTTCAAAGTCGACAAGCGATGGGTAGGCAGTTGCGCCAGAACAGATCATCTTTGGCTTAGTGCGAATCGCGATATCGCGTAGCTCGTCATAATCAATTAACTCGTTATCTTGGCGCACACCGTATGACTCGACGTTAAACCACTTTCCAGAAAAGTTAACAGGTGAGCCATGTGTTAGGTGTCCGCCGTGAGCAAGTGACATCGCAAGGACGGTATCGCCTGGCTTGGTAAATGCTTGATAGACCGCGACATTTGCGCTGGCTCCTGAATGCGGTTGCACGTTGGCATGTTCTGCACCGAATAGAGATTTCGCACGATCGATCGCAATTATCTCTGCCTTATCAACTTCTTCGCAGCCACCGTAGTAACGCTTGCCTGGATAACCTTCTGCATATTTATTGGAAAGAGTTGAACCAAGGGCTGCTAAAACTGCGCGCGATGTGAAGTTTTCAGATGCGATTAACTGGAGATTTGTCTGCTGGCGCTTGAGCTCGGATAGAAGAACTGCTGCGATATCTGGATCCTCTTTGCTAAGAAGTGCAAAATCCGGGCCATAGAAAGTCTCTGCGCTCATGCGGGCAAGCCTAAGCCTTACGGCGCAGAAATGTTGGGTGCGATCGCTGTGATTTGCTCAGCCGAGATCGCCCCAACGCGCACGAT
>JAIYCF010000069.1 GCA_027488165.1 Streptomycetaceae bacterium | reverse complement strand
TTGGAAGGTCGGGGTACTGATTCACCCGAGCGACGGGCGGCACGTTTAGAGTTGGCGCAAGAAGAGCTAGCACAGGCGGGTTTTTTCGATATTTCCTTGGTAAATGAGCGCGTGGAAGAGGTCGTTGCACACCTGATATCATTAGTGACTCAACGCTAGGACCACTGTTCTTCAACGGTTGTCGAGCAAATACTTTTAAAGGCAGTTAGCGCTAATTACTGGAGGCTTAAATGGACGGCATCACTAATCCACCAATCGATGAACTTCTTGAAAAGAGCGGTTCTAAGTACAGCCTCGTTCTCTATGCCGCAAAGCGCGCACGTCAGATCAATGCTTACTATTCACAACTTGGTGAAGGCTTACTTGAATATGTTGGTCCGCTAGTTGAGACCCACGTTCATGAAAAGCCTCTCTCAATCGCGCTACGCGAAATCAACGAAGGTCTTTTGACCATCGAAAACCTCGAGCCAACTGCTTAATTAACCTTTAAATAGGTTCCTCTCATGGCGCGCGCTCGAGAAGTAATTCTCGGAGTTGGCGGAGGCATTGCTGCCTACAAATCCTGTGATCTACTTCGCCGCCTACAAGATCGCGGCTATTTAGTAACTGTTGTGCCAACCCCATCGAGCCTTAACTTCGTGGGGGCAGCTACATGGGAAGCGCTATCTGGAAGACCGGTCACCACTCAAGTTTGGGAACGCGTTGATGAAGTTCGCCATGTTTCACTCGCCAAAGAAGCTGATTGCGCAATCATCGCTCCAGCTACCGCAGACCTCATCGCTCGTATTGCGGCGGGTCGTGCCGACGATCTATTAACGAACCTCATTCTCGCAATTGATGTGCCAATCCTGGTCGTTCCGGCAATGCATCCCCAGATGTGGCTCGATCCGGCGACCGTTGCAAATGTTGCAACGCTTAGATCTCGGGGATTTACCGTTATGGAGCCTGAAGTCGGTCGACTAACTGGCGATGACATTGGCCCCGGAAGATTTCCCGAAACTTCAGCGATCATTGAAAACTTTGAAAAAGCTATCGGCGCTAATAAGGATTACTTAGGACGAAAGGTTCTAGTTACTGCTGGAGGAACTCGTGAGGCGATAGACCCGGTTCGCTATATCGGAAATCGTTCTAGCGGTCGTCAAGGTGCAGCAGTTGCAAGCGCTGCGCTTAATCGTGGCGCTGAAGTTACTTTAATCATGGCAAATTCGCAGTTAACCCAAGAAGAATCACGCGCTCTACAAGGAGTCAGAATTATTCCTGTTGAGACTGCAATTGAAATGCACCGCCATTTAGAGGAAGAGTTTCCTAAGACCGATATCTTGGTCATGAGCGCGGCCGTTGCAGATGCTAGACCTTCGCAGTATTCAGAGGGCAAGATTAAGAAGGGTGAACTTACCCAGATCGAGTTATCTGAGAATCCTGATCTCCTGAAATCAATAGCTCGACTCAGGGAGAAACAGATTGTGGTTGCATTTGCCGCAGAGACATCTCTGGATATTGAGATCGCTAAAGCAAAGTTAGTGGCCAAAGGCGCTAATATTCTCTATCTAAACGATGTTTCAGAGGGTGCCATATTCGGCGCTAAAGAGACTCAAGGAATTGTAATAACGAGCAACGGCGCTCAAATCGAAGTACCAAGATCAAGCAAGGACTCGCTGGGCGAACTTCTCCTCGACCAAGCCCTTATTCAGTTAGGTTAATCCCATGTCAAAGCGTCTATTTACATCCGAATCAGTAACTGAAGGCCATCCAGATAAGATCGCAGATCAGATCTCCGATGCGATCTTAGATTCACTTCTTTCTCAAGATCCTTCAAGCCGCGTTGCAGTTGAAACTCTAATCACCACCGGCCAGGTACACGTTGCAGGTGAAGTAACAACTAATGGTTATGCAGATGTAATGGGCATCGTTCGCGACACTGTAATTGGTATTGGATATGACTCGTCAGTTAAGGGCTTTGACGGAAATAGCTGTGGTGTTTCGATCTCTATCGGTCAGCAATCTCAAGATATCGCCCAAGGTGTAGACGACGCTTATGAGAATCGCGTTGCATCCTCTGCGGATCCGCTGGATCTGCAAGGCGCCGGAGATCAAGGTTTGATGTTTGGTTACGCTTGTGATGACACTAAAGAGTTGATGCCGCTGCCAATCTGGTTGGCTCACGAACTTGCGCAGCAACTATCCAAGGTGCGCAAATCGGGCGCCCTCGGGTATCTACGCCCAGATGGCAAGACTCAAGTAACAATTGAGTACGACGGCGACAAAGCAGTTGCGCTAGATACAGTTGTTATCTCAAGTCAGCATGCTGAAGAGGTAGATGTTGCAAAGAAGCTAACCCCTGAAATTATCGAGCACGTTATCGAACCAGTCCTTTCAAAGATTGACCTGCCTCGCAAGGATATGCGCACGCTGATTAACCCAACTGGTCGATTTGTAATCGGCGGTCCGATGGGAGATGCTGGGTTAACTGGCCGCAAGATCATTGTTGACACCTACGGTGGAATGGCTCGCCATGGTGGCGGAGCGTTCTCAGGAAAAGATCCTTCAAAGGTAGATCGTTCAGCTGCTTACGCAATGCGATGGGTTGCTAAGAACGTTGTTGCTGCGGGGCTTGCACGCCGTTGTGAAGTTCAAGTTGCTTACGCGATCGGAAAGGCCCAGCCAGTCGGTGTCTTCGTGGAAACTTTCGGAACTGAGACTGTTCCAGTACAGAAGATTCAAGATGCGGTAACTACAGTCTTTGATCTACGTCCGGCCGCGATCATTCGCGACCTGAATTTACTTCGTCCAATTTATTCGCAAACCGCTGCGTATGGCCACTTTGGTCGCGAACTCCCTAACTTCACATGGGAATCAACTTCGCGAGTCGATGCGCTTCGCGCTGCTGTTAACTAAAGAGAAGTAACGCCGTGGCTACGGCGCGTCCACTTCGCTTAAAGCGAGAAGAAGCAAAGCGAGTAGATAGCGCTCAGGCTCAGCACGACCCCTTTGTAAGGGTTTGGGTTGATACCTCGGTAAGCCATTTAGATGGCTCATACGACTACTTAGTACCGGAGCGACTTTCGGATTCTATAAAACCCGGCATCCGCGTAGGTGTTCCATTTGCTGGTCGCGATGTGGAAGCGTTGGTTCTTGAACGATCAGATAAGAGCGAGATCACCAATCTAAAGTTCATCTCCTCGGTTATTTCTGAGAAGTTGGTTGCTACACCAACGCTGATCACGCTGATTTCCGCGGTGGCTAAGCGTTGGATCTGCAATCCTTACGATCTAATTAGAAGCGCCGTTCCTGCGCGCGTGGCCAGCGTCGATAAATCCTTTGTAACTGAAACTAATGATTCAAGCGCTAAAACTTCGCTAAAGAAGCCAGAAGGTGAAACCACCTATCTCCAGCTTTCTCCACATGAGGATCCACTTAAGCGCCTTAGTGAATTTGCAGTTAAGGCGCGAAGTAAAGGTTCGGTACTGATAGTAGTTCCTGAGGATCGTGAACTAGAACTACTGAAGGTAGAGTTACCTGACGCGCTTGTTTTAACCTCATCGCTATCCCGCACGGATCGATATCAAAATTATCTGACGGCCATTAATTCTTGCAATCAGATCATTATCGGAACTCGAAGCGCGATCTTTTTGACGCCCCCTGATTTAGCTACTCTGATTGTCTATCGTGAGAATTCGCAAAGCCACTACGAACCAAGACATCCAGGCTGGAATGTGCGCGACATAGCGCTTTTGCGCAAGAGTGAAGAGGGCCTGAGCCTTTATTTCGTTGGCTACTCGCCATCACTGGAGATAGCTCGCGCCATAGAATCCAGCGAAATTAAATTTTTGACCAAGAAGGCGCGATTACAAGTATCTACATTCCCGCAAAAAAATTCTGAACTTCTTCCTGAGCGAATATTTTCTCCAATACGTAGCGCACTTAAATCGGGATCGGTCTTGTTTTTAGTTCCAAAGAAAGGCTACGCCAGCGCTTTAATGTGCAAGAAGTGTCGCAATCTTGCCATCTGTTCTTGTGGCGGAAGACTCTCTCGCTCCGGCCAGAGCGCTGCGCCAACGTGCGTTCACTGTTCGACGACATTTTCTGCGTGGAAATGCTCTTGGTGCAATGAGGATAAATTGGTTCTACTTGGCAGAGGAGCGATCCGTCATGCTGAAGAAATTGGAAGAGCGTTTCCAGGTTTTCCAGTCATCAATTCTGATGCCGATACACCAGTCAAAGAAGTTACCGGTAAAAGCTCGCTTGTCATTTCAACACAGGGGATGGCTCCACGATGTGAAGGTGGATACTCGGCAGCTGTACTTCTTGAAGGAGCGTCATTCTTTTCTTACTCTGATCTGCGCGGACAGGAGCGATCTCGCGAAGCCTTCTTTGATGCGGCGGGACAGGTTAAGTCGGGCGCTCCGGTTTTAATTGCGATTGATAGCAGCCACCCGATCAACGCTGCCCTCGCTACATGGAATCCGGCGCACATGTACAAACGAGAGTTATCTGATCTTAGATCGCTAGATCTTCCGCCATTTACGCGATCCTTGATTGTTGATCTATCAACCTCGGAGGCGAGCACTGTTGCAGAGGGATTTAAAAAGGCGCTCCTTGATGCACGCATTCCTGCATCAGCCAAAGTGTTGGGACCATCAATTCGAGGAGGAGAAAAGGCGAGAATTATTCTGACAGCGTCCGAAAATGACTTTCCTGATCTAACGCAATTTGTTAGTGAGTTTGTTAAGCATCGCGCTATCGCAAAAAAAGAGCCCCTACAAGTGCGAATCGACCCATATTCACTCTCTTAGTAACCATTAACGGCCACTAATAAGTTCTTTCACTTCTGCGCTGAGATAGACTGCCCACATGTCCATTCAACCGATCCGCCTCTTTGGAGATCCTGTGCTGACCACTCCGGCAGCTGCGGTGGTCGACTTTGATAAAGAGTTGCGCACACTGGTTGAAGATCTAACTGACACAATGTTGGAGGCTCCAGGGGCTGGTTTAGCGGCGCCGCAAATTGGAGTACCACTTCGAGTATTCGTCTGGGATGTTGATGAGGCTATTGGCCATTTAATTAATCCAACGCTGGATTTAAGCGAAGAACTTCAAGATGGCGAGGAAGGTTGTCTCTCTTTCCCAGCGCTGAGCTACGAGACACCGCGTGCTTTTCGCGCAGTTGCCAAAGGATTTAACATGTATGGCGAGCCGATTACCGTTGAAGGAACTGAGCTATTGGCTCGTTGCCTGCAGCATGAGACTGATCATCTAGATGGAATCGTCTTCATCGATCGTCTATCTTCGCAAGATCGTAAATTGGCGATGAAAGAGATCCGCGAATCAGAATGGTTTGGCACCGCGTTAGATTCTGGGAATAACCCAGTGATTAAAACTTCGCCACACAACATGTTTGGGAAGAGCATTTAGTGCAGATCGCAGTTGCTGCAACCCCAGAAGTCGCTCTGCCTACTCTTGAAGCTCTTCTAAAGAGTGAACACGATCTGGTCTCAGTGATCACCCAGCCGGACCGACCATCAGGTCGCGGACTTGCGCTAAAGGAATCTCCGGTAGCGATCTGGGCAAAGGATCGCGGAATCACCGTGCATAAACCTGCCGATCAAGCAGAACTCAAACTTGCTGTGAGAGATATAGATCTCGTAATCACTATTGGTTTCGGCGTGATAATCAAAGAGGAAATTCTCAATCTACCCAAGCATGGATTAATCAATCTACATTTCTCGCTTTTACCAAGGTGGCGAGGAGCGGCGCCAGTGCAGCGCGCGATTGAAGCTGGTGATGAGATAACTGGAGTCACTGTATTCAAACTCGATAAGGGAATGGATACCGGGCCAATCTATCGCCAGAAAGAAATAGATATGCCTAACGATGCAACTACCGAATCTCTTCTGCAAGAGCTGGCGATACTCGGTGCTCCAGTTGTTCTGCAAGCTATCGAAGCAATTGAAACTAGCGAAGTCCCGACAATCCAACCTGTTGATGGTGCATCACGTGCCGAGAAGTTATCGAAGGAGGAAGGCCGAATTGATTGGCATCTTCCCGCAAAGAAGATTGAACGAAAGATTCGCGCTTTCTATCCATCACCTGGAGCATGGACAACTTTTCGGGATGAAATCATCAAAATTGAACAAGCTCAGTCCTGTAATTCAAAAGTTGGTCAGCCGGGAGAAATCTCGATCGATGGAAGAGATTTGTTTATTTCTACTCCTAAAGGCGCACTGCAGATCATTACGGTCAAACCGGCAGGTAAAGCAAGTATGAGCGTTGTTTCTTGGATGAACGGTGCCCGCATCGAACAGCACGAGCGATTTTTATGAGTGAAAAGGCGACGCCGGCTCGCCGCAATACTTTTAAATCTCCCAAGCCAGATCCCATTCGCCTATTGGTATTCGATATCTTGCAGGAAGTAAATCAACGCGGAGGATATTCAAATCTATTGCTACCAAGCGCACTTACTGATTCAAAGTTAGAGCAACGCGATAAGGGTTTTGCAACTGAACTTCTCTACGGAACTCTACGCATGCAAGGTCGTCATGATTACATTGCATCTCAAATATCTGATAGACCTTGGAACGAAGTCGACAACGGCATAGTTGACGTAATCCGCTTAGGCGCCCACCAGCTCTTTGAGATGCGAGTTGCCACACACGCTGCTGTCTCTGAGACCGTAGAACTTGCCCGGAAAGTTTTGGGGGAGTCGAAAGCCTCTTTCGTAAATGCGATGCTGCGCAAGATGAGCGCCCAAACTCTTGATCAGTGGATGGATCCTGTGGCGCAAATCAAGAATGACATTGAACGGTTAGCGATCATTCATTCGCACCCAGAATGGATAGTTTCGGCTTACTTTGATCTACTTAAAGATTTCTCTGAAGTGGAAGCTGCGCTTATCGCAAACAATATTCCAGCCTCGCCAACCCTTGTTTGGTGGCCGGGACGATCATCGCAAAAAGAATTAGTAGAGCTCGGGGGAGTTCCAACTGAGTTTTCGGAATATGGAATCAAATTTGACGGAATTCCTAATACCTTAGAGCCGGTGCGACGCAGAAGAGCGGGCGTACAGGATGAAGGTTCACAGCTTGTTGCGCAGATTTTTGCCAACGTTGCTTCCTCTTCTCAACGTTGGCTTGACTTATGCGCTGGACCGGGAGGCAAAGCAGCGCTCCTTTCGTCTATTGCACAAGAGAAAGGTCGAGAGTTCACGGCCAATGAAGTTAGTGAGCCAAGAGCAGAGTTGGTAAGACAAGTAGTTGGGAGCGCCAGAGTATGGGTTGGCGATGGCCGCGAAGTTGCAAAACATAAAGAAGTATTTGATGCAGTTCTGGCAGATGTCCCATGTACTGGGTTAGGAGCGCTACGGCGACGTCCTGAAGTTCGTTGGCGCAGAACCGTCACCGATCTTCGTGCGTTAACAGCTTTGCAGCGGGAGTTATCCGGTAGTGCAGTTTCGGTTTTGGCTGATGGTGGTCTCTTTGCCTACTCAACTTGTTCTCCGCACTTTGCTGAAACAACGGTTGCAGTGGCTGATATTTTGAAAGCCCACCCAGAGCTGGAACAGATTGATTTAACGCCATTTTTGCCAGAGGGCTTAAACGGTGCCATGCGCGGCAAATCGCTTTCGTTATGGACTCATCGCCATCAGAGCGACTCCATGTTTATGGCTGTTTTCCGGAAGAAAGGCCAATAAGGTATTTCTATGAGCGATCAACACATACGAATAACGCCAAGTATTCTCAGCGCCGATCGCGAGGATATTGTCAGTGAGATTGCCAAAATTGCTAAAGTCTCTGATCTCATTCATCTCGACATCATGGATAACCGCTTCGTCCCTAACCAAACTTGGGATCTGGCGCAGGCGCAGGAAATAATCACTGCATCACCAACGCCAATAGATGCGCATTTAATGGTTGAAGACGTTGATCGTCTCGCTATTGAGTATGCAATGGCAGGGGCCGGAAGCGTGACGATTCATGCTGAGGCCGCGCTAGATATTGGTAAAACGTTGCGAGGAATCAGATCCCATGGCGCCAGATCTGCGATTGCAGTTAAACCCGGAACACCAATCGAGGGCTATTTTGAATTCTCTGATCTTGTCGACATGTTTTTGATCATGACAGTAGAACCTGGATTCGGCGGTCAGAAATTCATGGCGGAGATGATGGAGAAGGTACGCCTGACTCGTAAGGCGATAGGCGATAGACCAATCTGGCTACAAGTCGATGGTGGTATCTCGATCGATACAATCGCTATTGCACGCGAAGCAGGCGCCGATACCTTTGTCGCTGGATCTGCCGTATTTAACTCTCCAGAACCCGCAGCCATGGTTGAAAAGCTCCGACAACGCGCAAGCGCTCTCTAGTAAACTCTGACAATGAAATCTTTCGATCAACTCTTTGATGAACTCACCGCAAAGTTAGCGAGCCGAGAACCAGGTTCAGGAACTGTTGCGGCGATCGATGCCGGGGTTCATTCAATCGGAAAGAAGATTCTCGAAGAGGCGGGCGAAGTATGGCTTGCTGCCGAACATGAGAGCGATGAAGCCTTGGCCGAAGAGATCAGCCAACTTATCTATCACCTCCAGGTTTTGATGTTAGCGCGCGGTTTGCAACCGACAGATATTTATAAGTTCCTCTAGAGATTGGTAGTTCATGTTAAAGATTGCAATTCCTAATAAAGGTTCGCTCGCCGACTCATCTATTGCGATTCTTAAAGAGGCAGGATACCGCCAAAGAAGTGATTCTCGAGACTTAGTTCTGGTTGATACCGAAAATAACGTCGAGTTTTATTACCTTCGTCCACGAGATATCGCGCTTTATGTTGGATCTGGCGAGCTAGAAGCTGGCGTTACCGGTCGCGATCTACTTATTGATTCCGGTGCGGCTGCAACCGAAGTTCTCGCGTTGGGCTTTGGTGGTTCAACCTTTAGATTTGCAGGTCCTGCGGCCGAAAAGCTAAGTATCTCGGATCTCAATGGAAAGAGAATTGCCACTGCTTACCCGGGTCTAGTTCAGAACTTTCTGGCTAAGAATTCGATTAAGGCTGATGTCGTCCGATTAGATGGAGCGGTTGAGAGCAGCGTTCGTTTAGGCGTCGCCGATGTGATTGCCGATGTTGTTAGTACTGGCAATACTCTTCGCCAAGCTGGTCTTGCAATCTTCGGAGATGCAATCTTAGTTAGTGAAGCGGTCTTAATCACTCGCAGCGGAGCGGCTGTTCCTGCGGGCTTAGAAGTTCTACAGCGTCGTTTACAAGGCGTGGTCACGGCTCGTGAGTATGTCTTACTCGACTACGACATTCCAAAAGTGAGTGTTGAGAAAGCCTGTGCAATTACACCAGGACTTGAATCGCCAACGATTTCTCCTTTACAAAAGGAAGACTGGGTAGCAGTTCGCGCTATGGTGCTTCGTAAAGATACCAATCGATTAATGGATGAACTCTGGAACTTGGGTGCGCGTGGCATTCTTGTTACAGATATTCACGCCTGTCGGCTTTAAGTTAAGCCTCTTCTATCTCTTCGCGAGATATTCCCATCAGATAGAGGACAGAGTCCAAATACGGTGCAGAAACAGAACTATCTGCAGCTGCCTTAACAGCGGGTTTGGCATTAAAGGCTATTCCCATTCCTGCGATAGCGATCATATCTAGATCATTTGCGCCATCACCAATAGCGATTGTTTGCTCTAGATCGACGTTATGTTCTGCTGCGAAATCACGAAGTGCAGATGCTTTACCCGCCCGGTCGATTATCGCGCCGGTAAGTTCGCCAGTTAGCTTACCGTCTGCAATCTCAAGATTATTTGCACGTATATGGTCAATGCCTAACTCGGCCGCTAGAGGAGCAATTACTGGTTCGAAGCCACCCGACACTAAAGCGATATGGTGGCCAAGCTTTTTTAGAGTGCGAACCAAGGTGCGCGCACCTGGGGTTAAGGTAATTTCAGATTGAACTTCATCCAAGACACTTGCTGGAAGGCCTTTCAGTAACGCGACACGTGCACGAAGGCTTGCTTCAAAATCAAGTTCGCCGCGCATCGCCGCCTCGGTAATCTTGGCGATCTCGCTCTGAACACCGGCCTTTGCGCCGAGAAGCTCAATTACCTCTTGCTGAATAAGGGTTGAATCAACATCCATTACAACCAATTTAGTTGCAAAACGCATTAGCCCGCCGGGGGAGACTGCGATATCAACACCGAGCTCACTGCCAGTTGTTGCGAGTGCGCTTCTTAGGGTCACTAAGTCAGCGCCAGAGACAGTTAACTCAATTGCAATTACGGGATAACTTGCGGTTCGGTTAATTCTTTCAATATTGCCACCGTCTTGGGCAATAACTGCGGCGATGGAATTAATTACTTGAGGCTTGAGTGATTGCGACAAGACAACCACATGGAGAAGAGATCTCTTAGGTGCAATTGTGTTCTGGTCGCTGGTTTCGAAAGCGGTTGCAATATCTACACCCAATCTTGTGGCGCATTCGTCCAGATCTGCTTCAATAGATTTGGCATGAGCAGGTGAAAGTGATATCAAAACGGTCAGAATCAATCGACCGCGGATTACTACTTGCTGAATATCGAGAATCGTGACTGCAAATGGCGAGAGGGCTTCAAAGAGCGCTTCGGTTATTCCAGGGCTATCAACACCTGAAACCAAGATAAGGCCGGTGAACTGCTGCTCAGAAACACCGATTTTTGACTCCATAATGGAGAAGATTATCGTGAATCACATCAGCGCATGGCGCAATTGCAAGTGATTCATCACCTTTACCGCTATCTTTTTCATCTATGAACGCCGCTTCCAGCCAAACCGTCCTTGCTATGCAAGGTGTCAGCGTTACCCGCGGCGCAAAACGAATTCTCGGTCCCATAGATTTTCGAATCCAAAGCGGCGAACGCTGGGTCATCCTTGGGCCAAACGGCGCTGGAAAATCGACTCTTCTTAATATTCTGGCTACTCGAATATTTCCAACTTCCGGAACTGTTTCAATTTTAGATAAACAAATGGGAAAGGTAGATCTCTCGGAACTTCGCACCCGTATCGGTATATGCGCCTCACTTCTTGCTGAGGATATTCCTGATGATGAGTTCGTTCGTGACGTTGTGTTAACTGCCGCTTATGCAGTCATTGGCCGGTGGAATGAAGTTTATGATCTCTGGGATGAATCTCGGGCGGTTGCGTTACTGACAACCTTTGGGGTACGCGAGTTTGTAGATCGTCGCTACTACACCTTGAGCGATGGCGAAAAGAAGCGAGTTCAAATAGCTCGCGCACTTATGGCTGATCCCGAATTGCTTCTATTGGATGAGCCAACTGCCGGACTAGATCTCGGTGGCCGTGAAGATTTGCTGCGCCGCTTCTCTGAGTTTTCAAAAGACCCGCTTGCTCCTTCGAGCATTATCGTCACGCACCATATTGAAGAAATTCCGGCGGGGACTACACATGCGTTGATTATCAAGGATGGCGTAATTGCAATTTCAGGTCCTATCGCCGAGGTCATCACATCAGAGCATATGAGCGCTGTCTTTGGAATAGGTATCGATGTGACTACAGATGGCTCGCGCTTCTTCGCTCGAAGTAGATGACTAGATTCAGAGATCAGCTACATCCTGGATGGCGAGATCAGTTACAGGGAACGCTAGATCTGCTTGATCAAATTGACGACAGATTAGGAGATGCCCCATTTCTGCCCGAGCGGCGAGATGTCATGAAAAGTCTTTCTTTTGACCCAGCAGCGGCAAAAGTCTTAATCGTTGGACAAGATCCTTATCCCAATGCCGATGATGCGATGGGTTTTGCGTTCTCAACAGGTCGAAGCGATGGAAAATTACCCGCCTCACTAAAGAATATCTACCGCGAGTTAGTAGATGACTTGGGTATTTCTCATCCGACCACCGGAGATCTATCTCCATGGTGTGAACAGGGTGTCGTTCTTCTAAATCGAACCCTGACATGCGTGGAAGGAGAAAGTAACTCGCACAGGCATATAGGTTGGAGAGAGTTTACCGATCAGGTTGTATCCGTTCTCGCCGCTCAAGGAGTGGTGGCCATTCTCTGGGGCGCAAACGCACAAGAAGTTGAACGCTTCTTTAACCAATCTGTTTGCATAACTTCTGTTCACCCTAGCCCGCTATCTGCTTACCGCGGATTCTTTGGATCTAAACCATTTAGTCGGGCTAATCAAGCGTTGACTGCAAAAGGAAGCGAGCCCATCGACTGGCGACTCTAAATGAGAAAACCCCCGGCTGCGAACAGCCGGGGGTTTTCTTTTTAAGAGATTACTTAATTATCCAACCCAAGTATTGATAGGTGAAGATAAGAAGTAGATCATAAATAGACCAGATACCAAGAGAAGTAGTGGATGTACTTCCTTGCGACGGCCTTGGATATAGCGAATTACTACGTGAGTAACGAAGCCAGCGCCGATACCAACTGAGATGTTGTAGGTAAATGGCATCAAGATGATTGTGAGAAACGCAGGAATCGCGATTCCGTAATCTTCCCAATCAATGGCCTTGATCTGAGTCATCATCAAGAATCCAACGATGATGAGCGCAGGAGTAGCAGCCTCGTAAGGAATGATGGCTACAAGTGGTGCTAAGAATGTTGTAAGAAGGAAGCAGGCTCCTGTTACAACAGATGCGAGACCAGTTCGTGCTCCTTCTCCAACACCAGATGCAGATTCGATGTAGCTGGTATTGGAGGAGATACTTCCAGCGCCACCTGCAACAGCTGCCAACGAGTCGACAAGAAGAATACGATCGTTGTTTGGAACGTTTCCATCCTTATCGATCAATCCGGCTTCATGACCGATTGCAGTAACTGTTCCGACGGTGTCGAAGAAGTCAGAGAGCAACAAGGTGAAGATTAAGAGGATGACCGTTACGAGAGGAAGTCGATCAAAAGAGCCTAGGAGATTGAAATCTCCAAAGAGGCTGAAATCTGGAGTAGCGGCAATCTTTTCAGGTACCGCAGGAACGTTGAGGTTCCATCCCTTTGGATTTACTTCTCCAGTTGCGCCATTAAATAGCGGACCGATCTTGAGAGTCGTTTCAACGATAACTGCTGCGATAGTTGAAACGATGATTCCAATGAGAATCGCACCCTTTACCTTCTTAACCATCAGAGCGATAGTTAGGAAAAGTCCAAGTGCGAAGATGATGACTGGCCAGCCGACTAGCGTTCCGCCATCGCCAAGAGTTACCGGAACTGGTCCGGTGCCTGTACGACGAACGAATCCGGCATCAACGAGCCCGATAAGGGCGATAAATAAACCGATACCCACTGATATTGCAATCTTTAATTGCGCAGGTACCGCTCTAAATACTGCGGTTCTAAATCCGGTAAGCACCAAGATGGTGATGATTATGCCTTCGATAACAACAAGACCCATGGCATCTGCCCAAGTCATTTGCGATGCAATACCGACTGCAACGAAGGTGTTTAGCCCCAAACCTGTTGCAAGTGCGAGTGGATAATTTCCAATCACGCCCATCAGGATTGTTAGCACACCTGCCATTAGTGCGGTCATTGCGGCAACGAGTGCGAGATTAGGAGCATCTCCGCCACCGATATATTTTCCATCAGCGTCTTTTGCAAGACCGATGATTAGTGGATTAAGTGCGACTATGTATGCCATGGTGAAGAAGGTGACGATTCCGCCTCGAACTTCCCGCGCTACGGTCGAACCACGTTCTGATATTTTGAAATAGCTATCGAGCATGACGAACCTTTCTAATTTTGTTAACGGGGGTGTTTGCGACCCCGTGTGAAATAACGGCTCACAGACCGAGGGAATAAGAGGATCTAAACCTATGAAAGCGGTTACTTAGAGGTAAGACGCGCCACGATCCCGAAGGAAATAGCCACAGATTGGCCAATTAGTAGGGCGAAGAGGGCGGTGCCTAGCCCGAGTTTTCCACCAAGCAGCGCTCCCACAATAAGGACGGTTACTTCAATACCCATTCGAACTCGGCCAACGCGAACGCCGGTTCGTTGGTGGATTCCCGTCATAGCCCCATCTCGGGGGCCAGGTCCGAGACCACAAGTTATATATAGCGCAGAACCAAGTCCGACAAGTGCAATACCAATAAGTGCAGATGCAATTCCGCCGATTAAAGTCTCTTGTAGTGGAAATACCGATACGCCGAAATCAATTGCAGCAGAGATGATCACAATATTGGAGAGCGTTCCAAAGCCTGGTCTTTCGCGAAGCGGGATCCAAATAAGTAGGACGAAGCAACCGGTGAAGAAGGTTGCCCACCCAAGAGATAAACCCGTTTTTAAACTAAGGCCTTGTGCAAAGACCGTCCAAGGCGCATTACCTAGATTTGATTGAACAACTAGCGCATCACCTAATCCAAAGATAGCTAAGCCAAAGAAGAGAATCGCAACTCTTGAGAATGAGAGATCCCAGCGAGAATTGGCGCGCCACGGCGTGATTGGTACCGTCTTGTGGGGCTTGAGAAATGCAGAAAATTTGCTTATCAAACTCATCTCGAGAGTTTAACGCAATTATTTGAGTTTAAAGGCCGTATCCTTATTGAATGTTCGTAGGCCTCGGTACTTTAATCAACATCACCACGATTGTTGGTGGCGCGGCAATCGGTGTTCTAGTCGGTACGCGAATGCTGGCTCGCACAAGATTGCTGATAACCGAAGTGCTTGGTCTTATAACAATTCTTGGCGCAGTGAACGCTTTGGCCCCCATGTGGAGCGATCGTTATATCAATTCGATCCCTAAAGGTTGGACGCTCTTAGCAATCTTAGGATCGCTTTTAATCGGTGGTGGCATAGGTTCGGCACTTTCTCTCGAATCAAGGCTTGAAGGTCTAGGCGAAAAGTTGCGCGTTAAATTTGGCGCCCATAAAGAGAGCACTTTCATCGAGGGCTTTGTTTCAGCATCACTGCTATTTGCTATTGGGCCTTTAGCGATACTTGGCTCGATCAGTGATGGCATGTCAACTGGTATTGATCAACTACTTCTGAAATCAAGTCTCGACTTTTTCGCAGCGATCGCTTTTGCAGCGAGCCTAGGTTGGGGAGTAGCGGTATCTGCTATTCCCGTCGGTATTTATCAGGGAGTTTGGACAGTTATCGGCCTTGGGCTTGGCAGCATCCTGGCGGGTTATCAGGTTGATGCCATGACAGTCACAGGGGGAGTGATGCTTGTTTGCATCGGCCTGCGACTTCTTAAGATCAAAGATATTGCTGTGGGAAATTTGCTTCCAGCGCTTTTTATTGCGCCTATCTTTGTTCTTGTACTCAATAACTTCCTATAGCGAAAACTTCCGTCGAGCTGGCCTAGAAGGAAGTTGCATCGATTACGAAGCGATATTTAACATCGCTAGCGACGGTGCGTTCATAAGCTTCATTGATGTAGTCAGCTTTGATAACTTCAACGTCACTGACGATGTTATGTTTTCCGCAGAAATCAAGCATCTCTTGCATCTCTGGGATACCACCGATCATTGAACCGGAGAGTGAGCGACGGGCTGGTAGCAGAGAACCGGCTTCGACTGAATATGGCTTACCAGGGAGTCCAATGACCACAAGCGTTCCGTCGACACCCAGCATTGATAGATAGATATTGATATCTAATTCGGCGCTTACCGTATTCAAGATTAAATCAAAGTGCTTGCTGTATTTGTTATGGAAGCCTTCACTCTTAGTTGAAACGAAATGATGCGCACCCATTGCCTTAGCATCACCTTCCTTTGACGGAGAATGCGAGAAGACTGTTACTTCAGCGCCCATCGCCGCTGCGAATTTCACTCCCATATGGCCGAGGCCGCCTAGACCCATTACTGCGACTTTCTTTCCAGGGCCGGCCTTCCAATGCTTGATTGGTGAGTACAAAGTAATACCGGCACACAGCAGTGGAGCTACTCCATCTAGAGAAAGATTTGCCGGGATGGTGACGGCGTAATCTTCATTTACGACCATCACATTTGAATAACCTCCCATGGCTGGAGTCTTTCCGTCGCGCTCTAACTGGTTGTAAGTACCGGTCATTCCTTCGATGCAATATTGCTGAGTACCGTTCTTGCAAGGTTCGCAGACGCGACATGAGTCAACAAATACACCGACGCCGATGAGATCTCCGACTTTAAATTTTGTGACTGCGGAGCCAACGCTAGAGACGACTCCAGCGATCTCGTGCCCTGGAACCATCGGGAAAATTGCTGGTCCCCATTCTTCGCGCGCTTGATGGATATCTGAGTGACAGATACCTGAATACTTAATGTCGAGCGCGACATCATGTGCGCCAAGATCGCGACGTTCGAACTCCCAGGGAGCAAGCGGGGCCTTAGCGCTCATTGCTGCATATCCACGTACTTTCATTTGCTTCTCCCTATGTTCGTTCTTACTTGTCGTTTTCTATTCAGTTTCGGTAAATGGTAGAGGTAGTGGTGATGTGTGTCCTGCGCGAGATGCTCGCGCAGTTACGCGACGCATGTGGTGGCGTCGGCAGAGAACTTCGTAGGCAACCTCAGCGCCAGGAGCAACATCTCCAACAACAACTTGTTCACCTTCGGTCACCATCACGCCGCCAAGAGTTCGAGCATTATGCGTGGCTCGTGATCCGCACCAACAGAGCGCTTCAACTTGCAAGGTATTAACGCGATCGGCAAGCTCTACCAATCGGGCAGATCCTGGAAATAATTTGGTACGGAAGTCAGCCAAGATTCCAAAGGCAAAAACATCGATTCCAAGCCCATCAACAATCTTGGCAAGTTGTTCGATCTGTTCGGCTTGATAGAACTGAGCCTCATCACAGATTATGTAATCGATTCGATCACCAAGAGAGAGTCGTTCTACCACCAATCTATGGATATCTAGATCTGGATCAACCTCAATTGCTGCGCTCTGAAGTCCAAGACGAGATGAGATGACCCCAGAACCGGCGCGGTCCTTACTTGTAAAAATCAGACCAGTGCGACCGCGGCTCTTATGGTTATGAGCGGTTTGCAATGCGAGCGTTGATTTTCCGCTATCCATTGTTCCGCAGTAATAAATTAACTCAGCCACGGGGTGCATCTTTGCATCTAATCAAGGAATATGGCGAGAGCGACTTCATATGACCCCATTGCTCCTTAAGAAATCACGCAAATTATCTGAGAGCGCTGCGCTCATCTCAACGCTGATATGCGAGGCATCTCGATATGCCACGATCCCGTCGACGATCGCCGGACAGGTATCAGAGCAGAGCCACGAAGTTGGATCTACAGATATAAATCCACCAGCAACGCGTGGATCTGATTTTTCATTCTCGTCGCACTCATTTGATTTAGCCGTCGCTAAGCAGCTAGGGATATCACGCTTGGGTTTCGGAGTATCTGAAATATAGATCAACTTCGGAGCGCTATTTTGAACTTTCGAATACAAGGTGCGTTGACCAGCAAACCACCAAGAATCGCGCGATGAGAAGCGCTGGGGATAAGCAAAATGCTGGAAACCACTCATAATCACTGCGTCAGGATTTAAATCATTGATGCGCTTGATTGAGTTTTCTCGCCAAGCATTGCAGTCGGAGTTCTTGAATGCGCCAGAGTTTATTCTTTCCACTTCAACCGCTGGACATGCCGACTTGGTCAGACTAATTAGTGCGTAGCCTTCGTCATTGGCGATCTTTTCAAGAGCCGGAAACCATTGTGCGGCGTGCGAATCACCATAGAGAACAACTTTTCGATCTGCATTAACGTCACCATAGAGACACTCAGGCGAATTCTTGTTCCCGTAGTTTGCATGACATCCATCGTCGTAGATCTTGGGTTTCTGCATAACCGCTGCCAATGATACTGAGCGGCCATTAGGAAGTGAGATGTTATCTTTGGTAGTCAGCAGGATTCCGCTAGCGACCAAAACTCCCGAGAGGGTCGCAGCAATGGCGAACCTACCGGTCTGGCGATTGGTCAATTTCGTTCTTGAGAAGGGCCTTTCAATAAAGCGATGAGTTAGATCTGCAGCCAATGCGGTGAGGGCAATTAAAAGGAATCGTTCTAAGAGAGTGAGCGGTCGTCCAAAACGCGTACTAGGAATTACTAGCAGTGGCCAATGCCAGAGATAGAAGGGATAGGAGATTTCTCCTAACCACTGGACGAAACGCAGACGTGAGAAATCATTAAGGATCGGAGGCCATGAACGAATAAGTCCGATAAGTAGCGCTGTCGCAATAACCGGATAGAGAGCAGCAGTTCCAGGAAACGGAGTGTTATCACTGAAGCGAATAACGCCGTAGAAAAGTGTTGCTACAGATGCCCAGATGATTATCGTTCTGGAAACGGATTTCTTCTCAAGTAGATTCTTCGGAATGAAAAGCAATAACGCGCCAACGCCAAGTTCCCAGGCGCGAGTCGGAAGGCTGTAGAAAGCCCAGATAGGTGCGACGCTTGTTAAATACAGGGAGAAGATAAAGGAAGTGATGGTGATCGCGAGCACGCCGCGGAATACCAAACGCTGGCGACCAATCTTCCAGAGGGTAAAGATGATTAAAGGCCAAAGAAGATAGAACTGTTCTTCTACGGCAAGTGACCAATAATGAATTACTGGTGAAGGGGTCGCATTAAGGTTTTGATAGTCGTTTTGCCACCACGCGAAGAGGTAATTCGAGATGTAGATCGAAGCAGCGAGAATATCTTGGCCCAGCGAGGAACGAATCGTGGGAGGTAGAAATAACCAAGCGCCAATTGCGGTCAGTATGAGAACGGTAATTGAAGCTGGTAAGAGTCGTTTAGCTCGTCTTAAGAAGAAGTTTCGATAGTTAAATGCTCCACTTAAAGTTATCTCTTTAACGATAATCCCAGTAATCAAATATCCCGAGATAACATAAAAAATATCAACGCCAATAAAGCCACCTGGAGCGAGTTTTGCATGGAATAGGACTACGAGCGTTGCCGCTATCGCACGAAGCGCCTGGATCTGGTGGATGCGAACTTTGCTACTCAAGAAGTTACCAATGATTTGATTTCGACGTTAGGAAAGCGCTTTGCAATAACTTCGCGGCCACCTAGTCCGCAGATTTCAAAGAGCACGTGGACTGATTTAACGACCGCGCCACTTCGTTCGGCTAATTCGAGCGCCGCCGCGATTGTTCCGCCCGTGGCTAGCACATCATCAACGATGACTACAGATTTGCCGTTGGCAAAGGCGTCGATGTGAACTTCGATCTCATCCTCACCATATTCAAGACCGTATTTAGCGCCAATGGTTTCGAAGGGAAGTTTCCCGCTCTTTCGAAATGGCACAAAGCCAGCGTTCTTTTCAAGGGCAATAGCTGCAGCGAAGATGAAGCCGCGAGCCTCAATGCCTGCAATTACATCTACATCATCAATCTGAGTAGCGAAAGATTTGATGACAGTTGAGTAAGCAGTTGGATTGGCTAGCAACGGCGTAATGTCTTTGAAGAGAATTCCGGGCTTTGGATAATCGGGAATATCTCTGATCAGGGATAGGGCGTCTGCTAACTTCATAACGATCCAATTCCACCACATTAAACGTGTCCGGGAAGGGAGTTGAACCCTCAAGCCCTTGCGGGCACTAACACCTCAAGCTAGCGCGTCTGCCAATTCCGCCACCCGGACCAGTGCGCTGCAAACGATAGCAACGGTGAAGCAACGAAGCAAAAGCAGGCTCTTTTCAGGCGATTGTGGGGGAGAATGATGGCATGAGCGAGATAAGAAATTTAGAAGATGAAGCGATTCGCATCTGCCAAGATCTAATCCGAATTCCCAGTGTGAATTTTGGTGAAGGCCGTGGAGACGAAGAAGCGGTTGCTAAGTACATCGTTGCCTCACTCGCCGAAGTTGGAATTGACGGGAAAATTTATGAGTCGGCGCCAAAGCGCTGCAATGTTATTGCACGTATAAAAGGTCGCAATCCAGATAAGCCCGGCCTAGTTGTTCACGGACACATCGATGTAGTTCCTGCAAATGCCGCAGATTGGTCAGTCGATCCCTTTGCTGGAGAGATTAAAGATGGATG
>JAIYCF010000013.1 GCA_027488165.1 Streptomycetaceae bacterium | reverse complement strand
TCCGTGATTGCAAGTGACTGGAAAGAGTTAGACTAAAAAAATGGAATCACTGGTATTGGTAGTGGCATTTCTAGTCGCCTTAGTTCTTTTCACCGGGCCAATTGGACTACTGCTCACAAGCAAACTCTTTTGGGATTTCACCTTTACCTACAAAGTTATCTGGTGGATTCGCCGGTTGATGGTTGCGGCTTTGGCTTTAATCGGAATGCCCGTGCAAATGGTCTTTATTTTTAACCAGATTCCAACTGGAGTAAAGGCTTTATCTCTACTTGGTTTTGCTTTAAATACAGTTGCGCTAAAACGAGAATTTGTAAGAAACATTCCCTGGAGGATGATGTTTAAGGTTCGAAGCGGCGATGCCAATGGACCGTCAGGACAGCACTAAGTAAAGATTGGTGGAGGTGCCGGGAATCGAACCCGGGTCCTTCGGAATTAAAACAGGGCTTCTACGGGCGTAGTGTGGCTATCGTTTTCTCAGTTCCGAATCTCTTGCACACAAGTATTCGACAAACTCATTTGCGAAACTGTTCTCCGGTCGCGTTCGCAACGCCACAACCGTGAAGAGCCCTCTATCGGCGCTAGATTCCAGAACGAAGGCGAGTCTGGGCTAACGGATCACAGAGCTTGCTTAGGCAGCAAGAGTGAGATCATCGGCAGTTGTACTGACGATTATTTTTTGCACAGGTTTTTGGTTAACGAGATCATCCTGGCTTCCTCGGCCCGCTTCCCCTGCCTCAACAACCAAAGTCGAGACCGTTCACCCCCATGGGTGTGGAAAGCTATTTCCACTATTTAGTTGTGTTCTTATTGTACGGAACGCCAACGACAAGTGAGAAATTCCCCATTAAACAGCAGAAATCAAGCCTGAAACTCTCTCTTTAAAATCGCATATAGCCACATATCGCACCATTCGCCTTTAAAAAATTCTCCATCTAAGAACGTTGCTTCGCGGCGCATTCCTAACTTCTCAGCAAGTGATGCCGAATGTGGAACGCGTGAATCAATATCTGCGATGACGCGGTGCACATCGGTGTTGGTGAAGGCGTAATTTAGAAGAGCTTTAGAAGCTTCAAGTGCATAACCCTGGCGCTGAAAATCTTGGTGAGTTACCCAACCAATATTTGCGCACTTATTCTCTTTTGAAACAAGCCCCATATTTGATTGACCAATTACTTTCCCGGTGCTCTTTAAAGCCCAAACAAGAACTATGTAATCTTTATCTTCTTTGAGTTGAAAAGTGCAAGTATTAACGACATCTTCTGCCGCCGTCTTTACTTGCTCCAGCGTTCTTGGTGGCCAAGGAATGTAACGGACTATTTCTGGGTTAGATTGATATTCGAGTAAATCATTAACGTCTTCCATCTGCATTGGGCGCAGGATTAATCGCTCAGTTTCAATACGTAAAGACAATTACTTATTGATCCTTGCCAGATCGACGGCGAGAAATCTCGCGTTCAACTTCGCGGCTTGCTTGGCGCTCCATCAGTGAATCGCGCTTATCGTGTGCTTTCTTTCCGCGAGCAACCGCAATCTCGATCTTCGCCTTGCCATTATTAAAGTAGAGCTGCAACGGGATAAGCGTTACGCCACCTTCTTTGATCTTGAGGTGAAGCTTCTTGATCTCTTGTAGGTGAACAAGCAGCTTTCGCTTTCGGCGCACATCATGGTTAGTCCAAGTACCTTGGGTGTATTCCGGGATATGAACGCCAGCCAACCAAAGCTCACCATTTTCAACTGTGGCATAGCCATCGATGAGTGATGCTCGTCCTGCGCGCAATGATTTAACTTCTGTACCGGTTAAGACAATGCCACATTCATAGACATCTTCAATTGAATAGTCATGACGCGCTTTTTTATTCTGCGCGATGAGCTTGCGGCCAACTTCTTTCACCACGGCAGATACCGATTAAACCTTGAGGTAACGGCGGAGCGTAATTAGCGAGGCAATAGTGGAAACGGTCAGTCCGGCAAGAAGTAACCAAGCAGATGCGATCCAGACTTCATTCCACCCGAAGAAGTTAGTGAAGGTAAGAAGAGGAGCAACCTTGGAATCAACAACGGTCTTTAGCCCTGCCAATAAACCAGTTGCAAATCCCCAACCAATCAGGGCTGAGAAAATACCTTCAAGCAAGAATGGCAATTGGATAGACCAAGAAGATGCGCCTACTAATTTCATTACGCCGGTTTCACGACGGCGGTTAAAGGCTGCAATACGCAAGGTATTTGAGATCAAAAGACCTGCAGTCAGAACCGAGAAGAGACCAACTAAAAGTGCACCATTGCGGAGCACATTCAATAGTTTGAAGAACTTCTCCAAAATAGTTCGTTGATCTTGAACAACATCCACACCAGGACGACCTGAGAATGCGCTAACAACAACTGCAAACTGCGTTGGGTCCTTTAACTTAACGCGGAAAGACTCTGGCAATTGATCTGCAGTTACGTTCTGCGCAATCGCTGAATCTTTAAAGCGCTCTTGGAAACGGGTGTAAGCCTCAGATTGTGACTCGTAGAAAACGCTCTGAACAACAGGAAGCGCATCTAGATCTGTCTTGATCGCCAGCCGTTGCTCAGGAGTAACTACTCCACCAGCACAGCTGGGTGATTCAGATAAAGATCCGCACAAGTAAACAGAGACTTCGATCTTGTCGTACCAATAATCTTTCATCGCATTTACTTGAGCATTTGAAAGAAGGCCGATACCAAGAAGAGATAGTGAGATCGCAGTTGTAACAATGACGGCAAAGGTCATTGTTAGGTTACGGCGTAGCCCGATACGAACTTCGCTTAATAAGAATCCTGCGCGCATATCTTTACCCTATCCCGTGTATCCATAGACGCCACGAACTTGGTCACGAATAACGTGGCCACCATCTAATTCGATAACGCGCTTGCGCATCTGATCCACGATGCCGGCATCGTGGGTAGCCATCAAAACAGTAGTGCCTTCGCGGTTGATACGATCGAGCAACTTCATAATTCCAACGGAAGTTGCAGGGTCAAGGTTTCCGGTTGGTTCATCGGCGATGATGATCGCTGGGCGGCTGACATAAGCGCGAGCAATAGCCACACGCTGTTGTTCTCCACCAGAAATCTCAGTCGGCATGCGATCTGCTTTATCTTCCAAACCAACTAGCTCTAGAACTTCTGGAACTTCACGAGCAATTTCTTTCTTGGAATATCCAAGAACATGCAAAGTAAAGGCTACGTTTTCAGCAATTGTTTTATTTTGTAGCAAACGGAAATCCTGAAAAACAGTTCCAACTTGGCGACGCAGATCTGGAATCTTGTGGTTTGGAAGTTGTCCTAAATCTTTTCCAGCAACATGGATAACACCTTGCGTCGGGCGCTCTTCGCGCAAGATAAGGCGAAGGAAAGTTGATTTACCTGAACCGGAGAGACCAACAAGGAATACGAATTCACCCTTAACAATTTCTAGGCTGACTGTATCTAGCGCAGGACGGTCTTGACCTGAGTAAAGCTTCGTCACATTCTCAAAACGAATCACACGAACTCCTTCGTTCATCTTGGGCGCCATGGATATGGGGGAAATTGGCTGCCGTACTGAGACCTAGTTTAGGTATAGATCCGCAAAAAGCGCCTGATATCGGTGCTAATTGCGCAGATTCTCAGGCTAATTACACGCTTACTTGTGAAATTAATTACTGGAACTGGAACGACGCCAGCGAATTCCCGCTTCGATGAAATCATCGATTTCACCATTTAATACTGCGGATGTATTTCCAGTTTCATGGTTATTACGAAGATCTTTAACCATTTGGTACGGTGCCAAAACATATGATCGCATCTGGTTACCCCAAGAGCCTGAATTATCGCCCTTTAGTGCATTGATCTTGGCTTGTTCTTCTTGGCGACGACGCTCCAATAACTTTGATTGCAGTACTGCCATGGCAGTTGCTTTGTTTTGAATTTGTGATCTTTCGTTCTGACATGAAACAACAATTCCAGTTGGGATATGTGTCAGACGCACAGCAGAGTCAGTTGTATTGACGCCTTGTCCACCAGGGCCAGATGAGCGATAAACATCTACACGGATCTCTTTTTCATCGATTTCAATGTGATCACTTTGCTCAACAACCGGAACTACTTCAACACCGGCAAAAGATGTGTGGCGTCGAGATTGTGAATCAAACGGAGAGATGCGCACTAAGCGGTGTGTTCCTTGCTCTACAGATAATGTGCCATAGGCATATGGAGCGGCAACGCGAAATGTAGTTGATTTGATTCCAGCTTCTTCAGCGTATGAAGTTTCAAGTACATCAACTTTATATTCGTGGCGTTCGCAGTAACGCAAATACATACGCATCAGCATCTCTGCCCAGTCAGCAGCCTCTACTCCACCGGCTTCAGAGCGAATAGTTATCAGAGCATCGCGGTCGTCATACTCGCCATTGAGCAGAGTAGTAACTTCAAGTTCACTAATTGCTTTGACGGTTGAATCTAATTCGACTTCAGCATCTAAGAGCGCCGAACCATCGGGCTCTGATCCTGCCAATTCAAACAAGATAGGCAGATCTTCAACTCTGCGGCGAAGCGTCTTCAATCGCGCAATTGTGCTTTGGACTCGAGATAACTTGCTCGTTACCTTCTGTGCCGCCTCTGGGTCATCCCAAAGATTTGGCACTCCAGCAGCTGCTTCAAGTTCTACCGCTTCTGCTTCTAACTTTGGAAGATCCAAGACCTTTTCGATCGAAAGAAGAGTTGCTCCTATTGCAGCAATCTCTAGATCGTATTCGCGGGCCATGGGGTAAGGATAGCGAGAGTTAGAAAATCCTTATACCGAAGGGTGAAAAGCCCTTTGCCCTTGTATTTGTTGTAGAAACTTTCGATGATATTTCAAAAGAATCAATATTGAAGAATGGAAGAACTAAAGGAAGTTTTGCGGTCGCTTGAGTAATGAGCTGGATTCCAAACCCGTCACATTCAATTCGACTAATCTTCAAATTAGTAATCTCAACTCGGCGCAAACTTTTTGGTCCGCTACTCCAATCCGCCAAGGCTCCTTCTGCATCCCCTAACGCCTTTGAGCAATCAATCGGCACACCTGGATCCGTTGGTCCAATCCCAAATAAATTGCGAGCCTGTGTCGTGACATCAAACTCACCTCTGTAATAAGAAGTTTTATCGAGATTACGGACACCCCGTTGTGCCGCCGCCTCAGTTGCTTGGGTGAGGGAACGTTTTGCTATTGCGACCGCTGCAATATCGGTTATGACAAGGATTGAAGAAAGAGAAATCGTAAATAGCGCCATAACTACTAGCGATATGGATCCCGATTCGCTACTAAGCAACTTTATGTACTTGTGTTTTAACTCCATGGAGATATGTATTCCTGAGCTGAAGCGGTTACCGCTCGGAATTCTTTGAATGCGCCGAAGTGAACCGTGACTACAATTTTTCCATTAGGTGAATGACAAGGTGAATCGCTGCATTCAAGATTTATGGCCATTCTTTCAAACTCTTCTTCTCTTAAACCGAGTTCTCTTCCCGCTCTTTGAATAACCGCGGTCATAGCCGCAGTCGCGCTTGATTGATTTGAACTCGTTACAAATGCTCGCGCACCTTCGCGCGCCAAGGTTCTCGCGATCTCCTCTTGTCCGCTAGCTGAAGCAAACTGATGAAGAAATATGATGATCGGGACAAATAGCGGTAGTGCAAGAGCAACAAACTCAACGCTCGCGCTGCCACTTTCGCTTTTAATGAGTCGTTTCAAGGGGTAGCCTCAATGACAGAGATACCTGTAACTTCACTTGTAAGTGAGCCATCAAAGAGCGCTGCTAATCCAGGGACGATTACCGGGAGATCTCGCTGCTTCTTAACAACCAAAAGGCGTACTTTTTCGAAACGATCCTGAGTATCAATTTCAATTATCGAATCGCTAGACCGCATTTCGTTTGAAATCGCCCTTGTTGATGCCTCGCTTTGCACTTTAGCCAGTTCAAAATTTCTAATAAAAACGGTAGAGGTCAACTGCGCTCCACAGAGAAAGAGAAAGAGCAAGGGAATCAAGACCATTGCGCTTTCAGCGCTTCCTCGGTCCGAAACTAGAAAACCTCTCAGGTGCCGCATCAACGAATTCCATTCATGGCATCTAGTGAATTCTTAAGGATGCTTGTGAGGCGAGGAGCAGCAATTGTCCATATGGCAGTTACTAGCCCCGTAGTCATTAATACAACAAGAACCCACCCTGGAACATCGCCTCTCTCTGAGGCAAGAGCAGATTTGTATCGTCCTTGAACTATTTGCACTTTTCCATTGTTTGCCAAACTCTGATGCAGATATAAGTACTTAGTTAATAGCGCATCAATCTTTTGGGGATTACGTTTAACTTTAACCATTCTTCTCTCCATTTTCTCTTCTTTGTTTTCGCGGTTTTGTTGGATGTTTTCTTGCTCGCTTATGCGCTGCTAAACAGATTTAAGTTTGCTAAAGAAGGCCAAAGCGCAAAGAGAATCGAAATCGGAAGAATAAAAAAGACAACGGGGATCATCATCGAAATTTCTGCTTTAGCGGCTGCGCCCAGAACTCGGTTCCTTTGGAGTTCACGAGCCTCTTGGGCATGGCGTTGAAGTACATCAATCAGTGGTGCCCCACGCAGGGTTGCAATGATTAGCGAGTCAACAAAACGCCGAATGGCGATGGAATCTAGATCTCTGCCCATTGCATCCAATGCAATATGAAATGGTTTTCCAGATTTGACTAGCGCTACTACCTTGTTGAATTCAATGGCCATGGAACCGGTTGCGGTTCTACCTATTCGCTCCATCGCCGCCAAAGGAGTTTCACCAGCTGACATTGCTAATGAATACATCTCAATAATCGCCGGAAACTCTGACTCGACCCTCAACTTGTGGTGATGCACTTTCATACTTAATGCGCGATCTACGTAGGTGAAGGTTAAGATTGCTGCAAGAGAGCCAAGCAGCAATATAGATGCTGGTGACTTGCCTGCCAGGATCAAGACCAAGGTTAACGCTGCACAAACAAGAGCAGAGTTTCCAAGTTGCTTACTTCTAAACTCCAGAAAACTTTCTGGAGAGTCTTTCCCAATTTCACGAAGTCGATTCTGAACCGATCCTCGGTCCTTTGAATTTGCAATCTGATTTCTTAGCGCAACTCTTGGGCTCGAATTTAGAATCAAAATGAACGATCCCAAGGCCGCAAATAAAACAGGGATTACAACTGAATATTTCATGCTTCACCAAAGACGCGCGGTAGCTCTGGTAGGCGACCCAAACGGTTCATCCATATATATGCGATAGCGGTCATTGCTAGGCCAAGAAGAAGAATGAGTACGCCCGTAGGTGTAGAAAATGCGCGCGAGGTTGCTGGTTGAGTTGATAGGAGAAGTAGAAGTAACCAAGGCGCCGCGGCAGAGAGATGAGCAGAGTTTTTAATCCAACCGTGCTTGACTTCAATTTCTCGTCTCAACGCCAAGTCTTGGCGAAGAAATGTACCCACCGTTCGCAGAATGTTTAGTAGTTCCGATCCGCCTAATGTTTTAGAAATTGCAATCGCCTCAAAGATTTGATCGCTGCTATGTTGACCACATCTTTGCTTCAGATCCGAGATTGCTAAGTTGAAATCTCCGTCCAAGCGCATCTTCATCTCAAACTCTGCAAAAAACGGGCGCAGAATCACCGGACCTCTTGTCGTTAGCCCAATTAGAGATTCTGTGATCGATAGGCCTGACTGGATGCCACTCACTAAGTGATCAATTACCTCCGGCCAAGCAGCGTTTACTGCGGCAGCATCTTTATGAGATTTCTTCCTTGAAATTAAGTATGCGATTACGGAAAGTAAAAAACCAAAGATTAAAGCGATTACCAGGGATGAGGAAAGTAGATAAACTGCAAAAAACGCCGCTACAAAAGAAATTGCTACTTTGAGATATTGAGTTTTATGAAGCTTGGGCGAGATATTTCTTGGCCGAATCATCTTCGATCTATCCATCTTTACCCCACCATTCGGCAAGCGGAATTCCAGCAGCAGAAAATTTCTCTTCGTTACCGATAGCGCCTACTCCCCGGATGTGATTGGCACCATTCCATTTCCACAGAGTTTCGATTTCGGCGCGATCATTTTCAAAGCGTCCAGTAACTGAGACGATCTCTTGAATTCTCCGCATACCGTCGCGAGCAATACCAACTTGAACAACTAGATCAATAGCAGATGCCACTGTTGGAGCAATAAACTTGTGAGAGATATTCTCACCAGCTAAGAGGGGCAAAGTTTGTAGCTTTGTAATCGCATCACGTGCTGAATTGGCGTGAAGAGTTCCCATTCCAGCAAGCCCAGAATTAAGAGCAATCAAAAGATCTAGCGCTTCAGCTTCGCGCACTTCTCCAATTACTATGCGCGAAGGTCGCATTCGCAGCGCTTCCTTAATTAGTTTCCTAAGCGGAATTGCCCCTTCGCCTTGGAGATTTTCTCCACGAGTCTGCATTGCGACAAGGTCAGGCAGAATCGGCTTTAACTCAAAGACTTCCTCAATTGTGATTACTCGCTCGTTAAGAGGAGTGGCAGATACGAGCGCATTGAGCATTGTCGTCTTGCCCGATTGCGTACCTCCGCTCACCAAGATGTTTAAACCAGCGCGAACAGAATTGGTTAAAGCAACCGCCATGGAATCGTTTAAGGCACCGCGTTCGGCTAAATCTTGTAAAGATAGGTGGCGCATTAAATGTTTTCTGATGTTAACCGTCCAGTGTTCAGCGGTAATTTCTGGGATAACCACATGCAGACGACTCCCATCGGGAAGACGTGCATCAACGAATGGGTGCGATAAATCAAGTCTTCTACCGCTCCAAATAAGTAGACGATCTACGAGTTGAGAGACTTCTTCAGCCGAGAGAATTAAATTTGTTAGCTCACTTTTTCCTGCCCGAGCGATGAAGATTCTCTGCGGTGAGTTAATCCAGATTTCTTCAATTGTTTTGTCAGAAATGAACTCTGCTATAGGCCCAAAGGCGACATCCATTTCCATGGCGCGAAGATAGAACTAGATAATTTGTTACAGCGGTTTCAATTCCAACCTGTGGATAAATTAGAAGGAACTCGTTTTCAAAGTCTGGCCATCAAGGCGGTTTAGCAAATCAAGGGCGCTCTCGCCTACTTCATGAGATACCCATGCGTAATAAAGGAAAATGCCAGGTATGCCTTCCAAAGTCCACTGTGAAGATATCCGCGCACAGACTTGTTCGGCTACATAGTTATCCCCAGTAATTAATACGACAAAGTTATTTGTGCCCATACGCGCTATGTGATCTTCCAAGCGGAGAGCTCTTCCAGCAATTTCAGTGAAGGCAATAAGTGGATAGTCATGGATTGCTTGCTCTGAAATCAGTTTGAAGGTAACGGCAGTTATCGTGCTTTCACTTCGCTCGGAAAGTGAGATCTCTCTTTTTAAACTCTCATAGAAGAAAGGTGGCGCAGCTACGCGCGTTAACGAATCTCGTAATCCATCATGTGAAAAGACCATGCGCTACCCTTCCCACTTATGAACACCGATCCTGCCAAGCAAGCGCGTAAGCGCTCTATCGCGTCAACCCTTCTCTATATAGAAGGTGCAGTCGTGTTAGCCCTAGGCGTCTGGGTTGGAGTCATGGGAATTACCCATGAAGATCGCGAGATCCCGCCACTGGCAGGAGTGCTGCTCTTCTCATTGGCAGGTGGCATCGGACTTCTGGCAAGTGGTCGCGCATTTGCACAGAAAAAGAATTGGGGCCGCGGGCCGGCAGTCTTTGCAAACTTAATTGTTTTAGGCGTTGTTAAATATCAATTCGAAGGTGGCTTCTTAATCGGTGCCATTCCATTGTTATTGCTGGCAATCCCAGTGCTCTATTTTACAGTGACAATAATTCCCGAAGAGAAATAATTAAAAGGGAACGATCTTGCGATCTTCCCAAAGTAGACCAGTTACTTGATCTGCGCCGCGTTCTGAAATATCTGCAGTTGCCAACCAGATGGCCGTCTCGGCACCTTCTTCTGCACTTCGCGGTGCATCGGGTCCGCCCATATCTGTGCGCGAATGATTTGGGCAGATTGCATCAACATAGAAACCGCGAGCGCCAAGCCCGGTTTCATGCGCCAAGTTTCTAACAAATGCATTAACGCCAGCTTTACTAATTCGATACGGTGCAAGTCCCCCAGCATTTCCAGGCCCTGACATGCGACCTAAACATGCTGAGTAGATAACTAGCCGTCCATCGCGCGCATCTGCCATCGCTGGTGCAATCACATTTACTAAAGTGAAAACTGAATCCAAGTTAATCGCCATAACGCGGTTCCATTCAGCATCTGTTGTTCGCAAAGTCTTCGACATCTTCTCGCTCATAACTCCGTGTGCTAACACCATTACCTTTGGAGTTGGCAGTGAAGCGATCATCTCTTGCGCAACCTGGCGAGTAATCTCTTGGCTCTCAAGATCTGCGGCGTGAGTTGAAATGGTTAAGCCAGTTTGCGTTGAGGAGAATTCGGCAATGAGTTGTTCTCTCGCTGAATTCAAGCGCGCTGGATCTTTAGCGATCAGCGCCAAGTCATAACCGCGCGCTGCCAATCCACGTGCAGTTTCAAAGCCGAGCCCACGGCTGCCGCCACTAATAATGGCCAGTGGTCGCGATGAGGCTTGGGGCGCTGAGTTCATGCGCCAACTCTGCCAATGCGCGGTCGATATGTCGCGCCGAGACTGCGCTGTGGTCAATATCGCGCTCAGGGTTGGCGAAACGGGATTTATTCAGGCTCGGCTCAGCCGATAGTCTTAGCCTGCTTTAGTAACTAATTAAGAGCAAGAAGGAGTTGCCAGTGTCGGCAGATTTCGGAGCCAATGATTGGCTCGTCGAAGAGATGTACGAGCGTTACCAAGCCGATCCAACTTCCGTCGAACCTTCATGGATTGAATTCTTTAAAACCTATAACCCAGCCGCAGGAACAACAGCGCCAGCAATAAGTGCGCCAAAAGCTGGTACACCACCAATTCCAAAAGCAACATCACAAGTTTTAACACCTGCCCCATCCACTCTTGCTGCACCAGTTACATCTACTCCCGTGTCAACTCCTGCACCAGTTGCAGCTGCGCCTGTGGTTTCAACACCAGCACCAGTTGTTTCAACTCCTGCACCAGCACAAGCGCCGGTTAAACCCGCACCAGTTTTGGCAACACCAAGTGCTGCAACGATGGAACCACTTCGTGGAGTTGCAGGTCGCGTTGTTGCATCAATGGAAGCATCGCTAACAGTTCCAACTGCAACAAGCGTTCGCGCAATTCCAGCCAAGTTGATGATCGATAACCGCACAGTTATTGCAAATCACCTAAAGCGCACACGCGGTGGAAAAGTTTCGTTCACTCACATCATCGCTTACGCAATGATCAAGGCGCTTCGTGCGATGCCAGAGATGAACACCTTCTATGGTGAAGTAGATGGCAAGCCCGCTCTTGGCAAGCCAGAACATATCAACCTTGGTATTGCTATCGACTTGGCAAAGCCAGATGGATCTCGCCAACTTCTTGTTCCATCTATTAAGGGTTGCGAAGCTTTAGATTTCGGTCAGTTCTGGGTCGCCTATGAAGAGATTGTTAAGAAGGCCCGCGCCGGCACGCTAACTGTTGAAGATTACGCAGGAACAACTGTTTCGCTAACTAACCCAGGAACCATTGGCACAGTTCACTCAGTGCCACGTTTGGTGCAAGGACAAGGCTTAATCGTTGGCGTTGGCGCAATGGATTACCCAGCCGAATTCCAAGGTGCAAGTGAAGAGACCTTGGCCCGCATGGCGATCAGCAAGGTCATTACTCTTACAAGTACTTACGATCACCGCGTTATTCAAGGTGCACAATCAGGTGATTTCCTTCGTCGCATCCATGAAATCTTGCTCGGTGCCGAAAACTTCTACGATGAAATTTTTGCAGCGCTACGTATTCCTTACGAGCCAATTCGTTGGGCATCTGACTTTGAATTCTCTAAAGATGAAGAGATCAACAAGACCGCGCGCGTTCAGCAGTTAATTCAGGCTTACCGCACCTACGGCCACTTGATGGCAGATACCGATCCGCTTAAGTATGTACAGCGTTCACACCCAGATCTTGATGTTGTAACTCACGGACTTACTTTGTGGGATCTCGATCGCGAATTTGCTACTGGTGGCTTTGGTGGCGAGAAGTTTATGAAGCTTCGCAAGATTCTGGGAATTCTGCGCGATTCATATTGCCGCTCTGTTGCAGTTGAATATATGTATATTTCAAACCCAGAAGAGCGTAAGTGGATCCAGCAACACGTTGAAATCGGCTTTACTAAACCAGATCGCGAAGAACAGATTCGTATTTTGCGCAAGCTAAATAGCGCAGAAGCATTTGAAACCTTCTTGCAGACCAAGTTCGTCGGCCAGAAGCGCTTCTCCCTCGAAGGTGGCGAATCAGTGATTCCTATTCTTGATGCCGTTATCTCATCTGCTGCTGAAAAAGGTTTGGATGAAGTCTGTATAGGTATGCCTCACCGCGGCCGTCTAAATGTTCTGGCGAATATCGCTGGCAAGTCTTACGGACAAATCTTCCAAGAGTTCCAGGGTCATTACAAAGAGAATGAAGTTCACGGTTCCGGCGATGTTAAGTACCACCTAGGTACCGAAGGCGTTTTCACCGCAGAATCTGGCGCGCAGACCAAGATTTATCTCGCGGCCAACCCTTCACACCTCGAAGCGGTAAACCCAGTACTAGAAGGCATTGTTCGCGCTAAGCAGGATAAGTTTAATATCAAAGATATTTACTCAGTTCTACCGATCTTGCTCCATGGAGATGCTTCATTTGCAGGCCAGGGCGTTAACTTTGAAACTCTGCAACTATCTCAACTTAAGGGTTACCGCACTGGCGGAACAGTTCATATCGTTGTAAATAACCAGGTGGGCTTTACAACTTCACCACATGCTTCTCGTTCTTCACGTTACTCAACAGATGTTGCCAAGGTAATTGAAGCTCCGGTCTTCCATGTAAATGGTGATGACCCAGAAGCATGTGTTCGCGTGGCTCGTTTAGCATTTGAATACCGCCAAGCATTTAATAAAGACGTTGTCATCGACATGGTTTGCTACCGTCGTCGCGGCCACAATGAAGGCGATGAGCCAAGCTTCACGCAACCAATGATGTACAAGTTAATTGATGCCAAGCGCTCAACACGTACCTTGTACACCGAATCGTTGATCGGCCGTGGAGATATCACTCCAGAAGAAGCCGATGGTTTGGCGCGCGATTACCAGACACAACTGGAAGAAGTTTATGCATCTGTTGCAAATTATGAAGAAGAGCATGATCCAAACTTCCAGCCACCAGTTGTTCCAAATGCTGAAGATGTTCCAACATTTATCTCCGAAGAATTAGTTCGCGAGATTGCAGCAACGCAGTTGGCGATCCCAGAAGGTTTCCATATCCATCCGAAGATGCTTCCGCAGCTACAAAAGCGCGCTGAATCAATTAACGATGGAACTATCGACTGGTCAACCGGTGAAATGCTCGCCTTTGGTTCACTTCTAAAGGAAGGGCGCCCAGTTCGCCTTGCGGGACAAGATTCACGTCGCGGAACCTTTAGCAACCGTCACGCAGTAGTTGTTGATAAAGAGAATGGTTCTGACTGGACTCCACTTGGCTCATTGATTTCAGATCAAAACCAGTTCTTTGTGGTTGATTCACTCCTCTCTGAATACGCTGCCATGGGCTTTGAATACGGTTATTCCGTAGCGCGCCCAGAAGCGCTAGTTCTTTGGGAAGGTCAGTTCGGTGACTTCGCCAACGGTGCACAAACAGTTATCGATGAATTCATTTCTTCAGCGCTGCAAAAGTGGGGCGAGCGTTCTTCAGTAGTTCTTCTCTTGCCTCATGGTTATGAAGGTCAAGGCCCAGATCACTCATCTGCGCGCATTGAACGCTTCTTATCACTTGCTGCAGAAAAGAATATGACGATCGCACAGCCATCAACTCCGGCTTCTTACTTCCACTTGTTGCGTTTCCACGCAGCAAATCCAAAGCGTCGTCCGATGGTTGTCTTCACACCGAAGTCGATGCTTCGTCTGCGCGCAGCTGCTTCATCGATGAGTGATTTTACTTCTGGAACATTCTTGCCAGTTATCGGCGATACGACAGTAAGTAATGCATCACGCTTGATCTACTGCTCAGGAAAGATTTACCACGACCTAGTTGCAGAGCGTGCCAAGTTAAATGACACGAGCACTGCAATTGTTCGCGTCGAGCGTTTGTATCCACTTCCTGTTGCACAGATGGAAGTTGAAGCCAAGAAGCATCCAAACGCTAACTTGCTCTGGGTACAAGATGAACCTGCCAACCAAGGTCCATGGCCACATATTGCGCTAAGCACCACTGAAGCTATCGGTGGAACTTCAGTTGATGGTCGCGTACTTCGCAGAATTTCACGTCGCGCATCCGCTTCACCTGCAACTGGTAACCACCACTTGCATGAGGAAGAGGCTAAAGCGTTGATGTATGAAGCATTTACGCGTTAATTTCTCTTAATTCGCGTAATTACGTTTCCGATAATTTCAGCTTCGCTTAAGTAACCCCATTTGCGAGAATCTGTGCCGGCTTCGTTATCGCTGAGAACGTAGTAACTCTTCTTGCCATCTTTATCGAGAGCTATCTCTGCGATCCGCTTTACATAAAAGATCCCGGGCTGAGTTTCTCGTTCAATAACCACCACATCGCCCAACCGCAGGAATAGGAATTTCTTGCCGAAGAAGCCATAGTGAACAAGGAGCCAATCGAGTGGGTTATAGGTGGGCTGCATTGATGTGCCTTCGACGATTACTCGCCCGAAGATGCCAAAGATGCCCATGGGCGGTAGTCTCACACATACAGGTTTTGAAATAAAGAAGAGTAAAAAGGAGAAAATAATGAAGAAGTTCTTCACACCAAAGGTAACTGTCCACGCACACTGCGATCTGCCATGCGGCGTTTACGATCCAGCACAGGCAAAGATCGAAGCGCTCTCTGTTAAAGCATGCATGGAAAAGTATGCAGCTAACCCAGATGCAGATTTCCGTTCACGTTCTGTAGCAATCAAAGAAGAGCGTTCACATCAAGTTAAAGAGCACCTCTGGGTTCTCTGGACTGATTACTTTAAGGCGCCACACTTTGAGGCATACCCACAACTTCACTCACTCTTTAACGAGGCGACAAAGTTGGCAGGAGCTGCCGGCACAAAGGGAACTCAAGACATTGCAGTTGCAGATAAGTTGATCGCGAAGATCGATGAAATTGCCGAGATCTTTTGGGCGACTAAGAAAGCTTAATTCTCTACCGATTTAATTAAAGATTGTGCGGCGGTGCGGGCGAGGAAAGATACTCGCTCCACCGCCGTTCTTTCTATTATGGCAAAAGCAATATGGCGTTCACCTTCATAGATATCGCATTCAAAGATCATGGTGCGGCCATCCATTTCAATACAGCGCGCGGTTCCGCGAATTTCCGAACCAATTCCAACTGAATCAATGACCGAGACATCAAATTTATCTACGATCGTTGTCTCTCCAGTTTCTAAATACTCGCTCAGCGCTGCAACACATGCGCTCTCCATCACGCTCATTAAATGGCCCGGCGCAAGAATTGGCAGATCCGAAATTCCCATTGCCAGACAGGTGTCGCCAGGGCGCACCGTCATTACCGAGAAACCAACTGCTCCAATTACTTCTTCACTTGTCTTCATAGCGCTCAACATGGGTTTGCTCGATCTGAATCTCTCGGCGCTCAACATTTCCGAATTCATCGATCTCAATTGAAATTTCGGTCATGCTGTATTGCGTCACAACCTCGGTAACTCCCGCGCCTTGAACTTGGCGAAGCAGCTGCTCATGGATACTGCGATGCAAATCTTCTGGGGCTTTTTCATCACATGAACGGCGCAGCACATCTTGCAAAAGGGTGTGCATCGCTTGTTCGTGTTCTACTTCGGCGCGGCAGGCAGAGCAAGTATTAAGGTGCGACTCAATCGCTTGCGGATTGCGTGCTTCTTCAGTTACACCTTCTATGATAAAGACAACGGAGGAGAGAACTTCAATACATGGAATCTCTTCGATGTGGCTCATGACTTCTCCCCCTTTCCGGATTTTCCTTCGGTGGAGTAGCCGAGTTCTTTGGCATAGTCAGCTAACTTCTCGCGAAGTAGTTTGCGACCTCGGTGCAAACGTGACATCACAGTGCCGGCAGGAACATCGACGATATCTGCAATTTCTTTATACGAGAAACCTTCAACATCGGCTAAGTAAACGGCGATACGAAATTCTTCGGGGATCTCTTGAAGTGCGCGTTTGATATCGCTATCTGGCAAATTCTCTAGCGCTTCTACTTCGGCAGATTTTCCAAGATCGCTAGTGTGTGATTGCGCTTCAGCTAGCTGCCAATCTTCAAGTTCGCCGGCTGCAAGTTGCGGGCGGCGTTGATCTTTGCGATAAGAGTTAATAAATGTAGTTGTTAGAACGCGGTAGAGCCACGCGCGTAAATTGGTGCCTTCTTCAAATTGATGGAAAGAGTTAAAGGCTTTTAAGTAGGTATCTTGAACCAGATCGCGCGCATCTTCGGGGTTCTTTGTGTAACGAAGCGCTGCTGCATACAACTGGTCCATAAACACGATGGCATCGCGCTCGAACCGAGTGTTGCGATCGGAAGCGCTTTCTAGGACTAGATCTTTAGATGCCATCTCTTACACACTATCCCAAAGTCGTAGAAATCGCTCTCTATGCCTGCTTAACGCCAAACCTTAAAAGAGCGTCTGCGCCTCACCCAGTTCGATCTCAGTAATCAGTTCGGGTCCATTATTTGCCACCAGATTTACCCGCGATGAAACAGGTCTAGTTACCAATCCGGCCGCTGGATCTGGGTTCTGCATCAACGCAATCAAATCTTCGATCTCGCGATTCTTTGGATCTAACCAATCGCTCCATTTAGCGCGCTCCATAAAGACCGGCATCCGGCTATGGATTGTTGCTAACTCGCCAACTGCTTCGCGGGTAATAATTGCAGCGGATTGAATTTCTTCGCCCTTCTCGTTCTTCCAAGTACTCCAGATGCCAGCGATCGAAAGAGATTTATTTGGTTCTGCCGAAGTTATATAGAATGGTTGTTTAGGTGGGTACTTTCCAAGCGAAGTTGCCCATTCGTAGTAACCAGTTGCCGGAATTAAACAACGAGTGGTGCGAAATGCTTGGCGAAAAGTTGGCTTTTCATGAATTGATTCACTACGCGCATTGATGGCATGTGATTGTGAAGCGCGAGCTTCGGCAAAGTTCTTCTGCCAAGGCGCGATAATTCCCCAAGATGCGCTATCCAAGATTCTCTTTTCTGCGTTCTCGCGGATTATGTAAATCTCATTGGTGGGCGCAATATTCCAATTTAGGGGCAGAGATGCATCAAGGGTTGATCCATCGAGATCGAATCTTCCGATGATCTCGTCCATCTCCTGCGCTTGGGCATAACGACCGCACATAGGTAGAGAGTAGACTGCCGCTTATGCTCTGGCCCGCTCCATTTCGTGGAGATAAGAAAGTCAGCGCGCGAGTAGTAATCCCGGGTTCAAAATCGGTGACCAACCGCGCGCTAATTCTTGCTGCGCAAGCCCAGACCCCGTCACTGTTAAAGCGTCCACTTATTTCCCGTGATACCGAGTTAATGGTTGCCGGGCTTCGCGCAATGGGCGTCGGAATCAAAGATGTACAGGTAGATGGTGACCTAGCTTGGGAAGTAACGCCGGCACCGCTTCGCGGACCTGCAAAGGTTGATGTTGGAAATGCCGGAACCGTTATGCGCTTTCTGCCGCCACTTTCTGCGCTGGCGCAAGGTGATATTTCATTTGATGGCGATCCACGTTCATACGAACGCCCCCTTGGCCCAGTGATTGCGGCTCTAGAAGATCTTGGAATCGAAGTAGAACATGACGGTCGTTATAGCTTGCCGCTAGTTGTTAAAGGCAAAGGTGAAATTCCTGGCGGTGCGCTAACCATTGATGCCAGCGCATCAAGTCAATTCTTATCTGCTCTACTTTTAATTGCACCAAGTACTCGTGATGGAATTGTGGCAACGCATAAAGGTGGACCGCTTCCATCGATGCCACATATCGATATGACTGTGCAGATGCTGCGTGACTTTGGCGCAAAGGTAGAAGTTAATAAGGAAGCAAATAGTTGGAGCGTTTCTGCTGGTGCTCTGCAAGGACAAGATTTAGTAATCGAACCTGATCTTTCAAACGCTGCGCCATTTCTATCAATTGCTATGGTCTGTGGAGGTTCAATCACAATTGCAGATTGGCCAGAAGTTACTACCCAACCTGGTGATCAACTCCGCGATATCTTGACTGCGATGGGTGCAACGATTACGCGTGACCATGATAAAAATAAAGGTGGCTTAACAATTACCGGTGGCGAATCTATTCACGGAATCGATATCGATTTACATGATGTTGGTGAGTTAACTCCAGCAATTGCAGCGTTAGCGGCTTTGGCAGATTCACCTTCTCACTTACGTGGTATCGGACACTTGCGTCTTCACGAGACAGACCGTTTAGCCGCGTTAACCCGCGAAATTAACTCACTTGGTGGCAACGTTGTTGAAGATGAAACTTCGCTCCATATAACGCCTCATGGCGCAATGGGTAAAGGTTTGCACGCCGGTGTATTTCATACTTACGAAGATCATCGCTTGGCTACTGCTGGCGCGGTTATTGGTTTAGTAATTCCTGGCGTTGAAATTGAAAACGTTGCTACTACCCGTAAGACCTTGCCCGATTTTCCAGGGCTTTGGCAGAGTTTGGTCTCATGACACCGCGCGAATTTGATGAATCAGATGCGCGTATCCGCCCTGCGCGGCGCACCCGCCCGAGAAGTAAAGATCGCCCTGCTCACGCCGATGCAATTCAAGCCTTAGTAACAACTGTAGATCGCGGTCGCACAACATGTATTACAGATGGCGGTGTAATTGTTACCGCGATGAAAGCTCGCGAAATGGGACCGAAATCTGTCGTTGTCGGCGATTTGGTAAATCTCGTTGGTGATGTTTCGGGCACCGAGGGAACTCTGGCGCGAATAGTTTCAATTGCACCTCGCCGTAATAGTTTAAGTAGAACCGTTGATGATGCCGCCAAAATGGAGCGCACCATCGTCGCCAATATTGATCAACTGGTAATTGTTGTCGCTGCAGCAAATCCTGAACCACGCCGTGGATTGATCGATCGCTTCTTAGTCTGCGCTTTCCACGAAAACATCAAACCTATCTTGTTAGTTACCAAGACCGATGTGGCACCAGTTCCGGATTTCTTACATGAATATGAATCTCTCGGGGTAGAGATCGCAACTGCAGCGATTAAATCTGATACTCGCGAAAGAGATTTGGCTAATTTATTTTCACTACTTAATGGCCAAACTTCGGTCTTAGTTGGACATTCTGGCGTAGGTAAATCAACTTTAATCAACGCACTTGTTCCGCACGCCGATCGCGTAACTGGTGATGTTAACGATGTAACCGGGCGCGGCCGCCACACCTCATCAAGTGCTATCGCACTGCCCTTGTCCCCAGATCTATCTCCTTCGCAGGGCTGGATCATCGATACTCCAGGAATCCGCGCCTTTGGTCTGGCTCACCTTGATTCCAATCGCATCGTCGCAGCATTTAACGATCTCTATGAGGTCACGCAAACCTGTATGCCAAATTGTTCACACCACGAAATCGGCTGTCGATTAAATGAATGGGCAAAGCCAGATGGTGTTGTAAATAACGAGAGAAGCGCACGGGTAGCAAGCCTGCGATCACTTTTGGAGCTTAAAGATTCAAACCCGCCCGCGATAGACTGACAACATGTCCTTCTCGCGCGGCAATGATTTAGCGCTGGCTATACGCCTGGCAGATGCAGCAGATTCAATTACCTTAGCGCGCTACCAATCTATAGATCTAGTCATTACAACTAAGCCAGACAACACACCTGTTACAGATGCCGATAAGGCTGCTGAAGAAGCTTTGCGTGCGCTAATTCAGAACCATCGCCCTGATGATGGAATCGTCGGTGAAGAATTCGGTAATGATGCAGGTGGTGCAGAGCGTTATTGGGTGATTGATCCAATTGATGGCACCAAGAATTTTCTTCGCGGCGTTCCAACCTGGGCCACATTGATAGGTTTAATTGAGAAACAAAGCGATGACAGTGAAGTTGTAGTCGTGGGCGTAGTTAGCGCGCCAGCGCTCTTTCGTCGTTGGCATGCCAGCGAAGGTAATGGCGCATTTGTCTCAGTAAATAAAGCAGCCCCAGAGCGCATTCACGTTTCACAAGTTAGCGAAATTAAAGATGCCTCAATTTCTTACTCTGACTTTATTGGTTGGGGCGAAAGACTTGCTCCATTCCAAAACCTGCTTGCAGATGCTTGGCGCACGCGCGGTATTGGTGATTTCTGGTCGCATATGTTGGTTGCCGAGGGCGCAGTTGATGTTGCCGTAGAACCATCGCTGGCGTTGTGGGATATGGCCGCACTCGACATCATTGTGCGCGAAGCCGGTGGAAGATTTACAAATGTGGCAGGCAGCGATGGCAGTCTCGGCGGAAGCGGGCTATCAACTAACTCTGCGATTCATCAGAAGATCGTGGGCGCTCTAAATGGCCGCTGACCTAAGTAAATCTGCGCTAATTACTAGAACTTTCTCGGTCTCGGGAATGACCTGTTCTTCCTGCGTGAATTCCATAGAAAAATCGCTTAATTCAATTGCCGGAGTAAGCGCCAGCGTTAACTTTGCAACAGAGACTGTTCATGTATTGGCGCCAGCAGAAGTAAAGACAGCAGAATTGATAAAGAACATTAAAGGCGCAGGCTATTCCGCAACGCTTAT
>JAIYCF010000124.1 GCA_027488165.1 Streptomycetaceae bacterium | reverse complement strand
TATGTTAAATCTGCAGCAAGGCCATCTTTACTTTGCGGTGTTCCCACGCAAATAAAGTGAACGTCGGCATCGGCAACTGCTGAGAAATCTGTAGTAAATGAGAGTCGGCCAGTCTTCATCTCGGCTGCGAGCAATGTATCCAAACCTGGTTCATAGAAAGGCAGCTCGCCGCGAGAGAGTAGATCTACTTTGTGTTGATCAGTATCAACGCCAACAACTTCAAAACCAAGTGATGACATACATGCTGCGTGAGTGGCGCCGAGATAGCCACAACCAATAACTGAGAGTTTCATAGGGTTTTAGTCTAAAGCACCTTCTATTTGATTTCCCCGCACGGATTTTCCGCCGCGGTACGCGTCTTAAATTTATCGACAATAACTGGCTTAGCCGATGTAGTTGAACTCGCTGATGGAGATGGAGTTACTTCATCGACTAGCGCTGCGTCATCACGAATTCTCGTCCATAAATCAGCGCTTAGTACTGGATCCCAAATTACAACTGAGCCGGCAGTTGGATGCCGACCGTTTGCAGTCTTTAACGGAACCGTCAAGGTACGAACATTTCCTGAGGAGAGTCCACGCATTTGTTTCGCTAGATCCAGTAGATCGTTCTTGCTCAATGTCTCATCCATTTTGACGGTAGAGATCGCCGCATTCAAAAAATTAGTTAACTTAATTGGATTAAGTAGTACGCCTGTACTAGTTGCCTTCTTGATGACCGAACTCATAAATTGTTGCTGACGTTGCATACGTCCGATATCGCCTCGTCCATCAAAGTCACGGGTGCGAACATATTTAAGAGCTTCAATTCCATCAAGGGTATGAGTGCCGGCGCTAAGGACTAAGTGGCTCTTTGGGTCATCGATATCTACCTTGGTACATACTTCAATTCCGCCAAGGGCGTTAACGATTCCAGCAAAACCAGCAAAACTTACTTCGATGTAGTGATCCATCTTTAAATTGGTCGCACGTTCAATAGTTTCAATAAGTAGAGGTGCGCCACCGAAAGCAAATGCCGCATTTAATTTGTTTTCACGATCAGGAATCTGTGTTTTCCCATCGGTACTTAAATGAGCCGGAATTGTTACTAGCGAATCTCGCGGAAGTGAGACTAGAAAAGCCTTATCGCGCTTCTTGCTGATGTGAACCAAGAGCATGGTGTCAGATCTTCCGCCAGCAGCGGTTTTAGTACTTCCAACGCGAAGCGCCTTCATCTCTTCTTTGGTCAGACCTTCACGAGTATCAGAACCAACCAATAAATAGTTAAGAGCTTTAGAGGTTTTCTCAGGGCGATTATCTAGCCCAGCAAAGACGCTGATGCGATCGATCCTGCCGCTTACTTGGCCTAATCCGATCCAAGATAGCGATGCGAGAAGAACTACACCCACAGAAAGTGATGTAATTACCTTTATTGCTCGCGTCGATTTCACATACGAACTCTACTTGGGCGATAGCGTAGAAGGGTTATGTCGACATCTATGGGCGAGTTATCTGTCTCACCAGCAGTTAGCGTGATTCTTCCCGTTCTAAATGAAGAGGCGCACTTAGAAGAATCGATACTGGCAATCCTTGCCCAGGATTATCGCGGGGAGTTTGAAGTAATTCTCGCCCTCGGCCCTTCGCAAGATCGCACAGATGAAATCGCAAAGTCGCTCTCAGTTAGAGATCCGCGAGTTAAATTAGTGGTCAATCCATCTGGAAAAACAGCGGCTGGGCTTAACTTGGCAGTAGCTGCTTCCACGCACCCAATAATTGTTCGCGTAGATGGCCATGCAAAGATTCCGCAAAACTATCTAACTTTAGCTGTAGAAATTATTGAAAAAACTGGTGCCGTAAATGTTGGTGGAGTTATGGCTGCAGAGGGAGTCAGCACATTTGAAAAGGCAGTTGCACGCGCAATGCGCAGCCCACTGGGAGTCGGCGCATCTCGTTTTCACACTGGTGGTGAAGCAGGAGAAGTAGACACCGTTTATCTAGGAGCGTTTAAGCGCGAAGCGATTAACCGAGCCGGTGGTTTTGATGAGCGATATACCCGCGCTCAGGATTGGGAGCTCAATTATCGCCTGCGCAAAAACGGTGGATTAATTTATTTCGATCCTAGACTTCAAGTTACATATCGCCCGCGCCCAAATTTAAGAAAATTAGCGAAACAATATTTTCAATATGGAACTTGGCGAAGAGTTGTTTCGCGGAGCCACAGTGGAACAATTAATTTGCGCTACTTAGCTCCGCCAGTAACGCTAATCGGTTGTGTATTTTCAGTAATCGGTGGATCTTTGATTCATCCAATTCTCTATATTCCGGTAGTTGTTTATGGAGTTTTTGTAGGCCTATCTGCTGCGCTGATCTCGCGGTCAATTCGTGAATTCTTTTCACTTCTTGCGATTATTCCAACAATGCATTTCGCTTGGGGCGCGGGGTTCATCACCTCAACTAAATCACTGCGGTAGCCTTTACCCATATGAGCGCTCCTCAAACCGTTTACGAACCCTTTCGCGCTGGCCTGCCACCGCTGGGTTCATACCTGCGTTCCCTTTGGGCCCGCCGCTCATTTATCTCAGAGTTCTCACGATCTGAACTTCGTGAGCAGAACTATGGATCGGTCTTTGGCCAACTATGGTTGGTGTTAAATCCACTTCTTTTATCGGGCGTCTACTTTCTCTTGATCTACATCATTGGTGGACAAAGCGATGCCACTAGATACGGACACCTAACCGCCAGCCTCTTCCTCTTTTATTTGATTAGCAACAGTTTGAGTGGTGGCGTTAAATCGATCACCGCTGGTCAACGTTTAATTTTAAACACCGCCTTTCCGCGCGTAATGCTTCCAATTTCAGCAACTGTCATTGCGCTATTTAAATTTATCCCGACTTTATTTATCTTCTTCATCATGCGAACAGTGCTCGGTCTTGAGTATTCCTGGAATATGTTCTGGGCTATTCCGGTATTACTTATCGCCTTACTGATGGGCCTCGGAATGGCAATTTTAATTTCTTGCATAAATGTCTATTTCCGAGATATCGCAAGCTTCCTGCCTTACATGACTCGCAGCTTGCTCTATTTATCTCCAATCCTTTACCAGGCAAGTGATCTTTCTGATCAGTTAAAGCGTTTTGAGATAGTAAATCCAATCTTCTATCTTCTCGATGCCTGGTCTCAAGTAATGGTCTATGCCCAAGCACCAGATTTATTCTCGCTAATGCATGCACTTATCTGGGCGCTATCAATCTTCTTCGTTGGCACCTATTTCTTCTTATCTAGGGAGCGTGATTTCGCTGTCCGCCTCTAACTCACAGAATTCAATTCACCCAAAAAATGGTTTGGCAGTTTCGGTGCAGAACGTTGGGCTTACCTATAAGACTTCTATCGTTAAGCGACCAACCCTAAAGGCGCGGTTAAAAACTATTGGGCGCTCAAATAAACACACTCGAGTAGTTAACGCGTTGAATAACGTAAACCTGGATATTCACTATGGAACAGTGCTCGGAGTTATCGGATCAAATGGCGCGGGCAAATCTTCGCTGATGCGCGTTATCTCAGGAATTGTTCCTCCAACACAAGGGCGCATTGAAGTTCACGGTTCAGTTAGCACGCTCCTAGCGCTTGGGGTCGGCTTTAACCCGTCTATGACCGGGCGGGCAAATGTTTATTTGGGCGGCTTGGCTGCCGGAATGTCCCGCGCTGAGATTGATGGTCAATTCGATGCCATCGCTGAGTTTTCAGAGCTTGGAGATGCCATTGATGCTCCTATGAGAACTTATTCATCTGGAATGTATGCACGTCTGGCATTTTCGGTAGCGGCAACTGTGCAGCCTGATATTTTGATAGTTGATGAAGCTCTAAGTACTGGTGATGCGCACTTTAAAGAGAAGAGCTTAAATCGCATTAAAGAGCTGCGAACCGCAGACCGCGCACTGATTTTAGTTAGCCATGCGATGGCAACGATTGAAGATGTCTGTAATGAAGTCGCCTGGCTCCATAAAGGTAAGTTGATGGCGCGTGGAAATCCTGCAGAAATCATCAAGCAGTATCGCGAATTTATGCAGGTCGGAAAGAGCGCAGCAGCAAATGAGGATGTCTAAGAAATCTCTGATTGCACTTGCAATCTCTCTTGCAATCTCACCAATAACTCTCTTGCCTAATGCGGCAAACGCCGTTGAGGTACCAGCAACTTTTGCATTCCAGGGAAGTGGTTACGGCCATGGCGTCGGTATGAGCCAGATCGGTGCACGAGCGAAAGCTTTGGGAGGTGAATCAGCAACCGCGATTTTGCAGTATTACTACACCGGCACCATGGTCGAGACAGTTACCGATACTCAAATTCTTAGAATCAACATCGGCAACTTGCTTACTTCTGCCAAGTTTAGAAGTGATTCAAAAGGCGCAGTCCTGCACTTGTATGAGGGCGATTTAGGTGAAACACAAACTGCTACGCCACTACTTACCTTTCCAAGTAGGACTTTCTTAAATTTAAACTTAGTTGATGGCTTGATTTCAATTAGTACAACCCGCGGAACTACCACCAAGGCAATCACAACAGGCAGCACCTTTACTTTACGTTGGTCGGGAACCCGTTATCAGGAAGGTCCACTAACGGTTTTATCTGTAACAACTGCTGGTGCAACCAAGCGTTATCGCCATGGCCAGATTTCATTGAAAGTAATTAGAGATAAAACGCTGGGAAAGCGGATAGCGCTAATTAACTCCGTGCGCTTGCAAGATGAGTATCTGTGGGGGATTGGCGAAGTACCTTCATCCTGGCCGACGCAAGCGCTCGAAGCGCAAGCGATTGCATCTAGAACATATGCATATGCAAAATCCACAAAGATTCGTTCGGCTTGTGATTGCCATTTATACGCATCGATCAGCGACCAGACATTTGCTGGTTATTCAAAGG
>JAIYCF010000024.1 GCA_027488165.1 Streptomycetaceae bacterium | reverse complement strand
CAGCATCGCCGCAAATGGAAATCGTTGGACCGGACTTGAGCCGGCTGAATACGACCAAGGACAGCGCGATGGTGTTCATGAAGTACTTGCAGTTAGTACTGCAGGCGCATTGATTCGCCGAGATGTTTTTGAAAAACTCGGTGGCTTCGATCCAAATTTAGATTTATTCCGTGATGACGTTGACTTTGGTTGGCGCCTTTACTCGGCAGGGTTTGCAGCTATAGCGGTTTCCAGCGCTGTGGCATTCCATGCAGAAGCATCGGCTAACGAACGTCGATCTGTAGATGTTGCCGAGGCTTTCTTACATCGCCCACTTTTACTAGATCGTAGAAATGCCGCGTATGTACTTCTTGTTAACTCTTCCTGGTGGCGTCTTCCTCTTCTTACAGTTCAACTCTTAGCTGGCGCGATCTTTAGATCAATCGCATTTCTCTTTGCAAAACTGCCCGGTTATGCCGGTGATGAGATTTTGGCTGTAGGAACACAATTTCTACATCCTGCCGAACTCTTTGTCGCCCGAAAGGTAAGAAAGACGCAACGCTTAGTGCCATCAGGTATCGCATTGAAATTTATTCCATCTAGATGGTCACAACTACGACTTACAGCTTCGCGCTCTGCAGAATGGATTCGCGCCCAGTTATTCCCAAGTGAAATCACGGAAGTAAGAAATCCATCTCTGCTTGATGAGAATTTAGATGAAGAAGATCTGCTGACCCCTGCCAACAATCGAAACTGGGTTTTGCTGCTAAAGCGCCCATTAATTGCCGCTTCACTTTTCTTATTTGTTCTTTCAATCTTCTGGTCAAGATTTAGGTTTGGTTCAATCTCTGGTGGCGCCTTACCCGAGCAACCATCTGGTGTTAGTGCGCTTTGGAATACTTACTTCAGCGGTTGGCACTCAATCGCCATGGGAACTTCGGCAGCCGCACCAACGTGGATGGCTATCCTTGCGATAGCAGCGACTCCATTCTTCGGAAACGTCAACTTCTTCATCTCAGCGCTCTTTTTCATAGCACCTGTACTTTTGGCGTTAACCGGACACCTCTTCTTCAAAGAGTTCTCCACAAATCGTTGGCTCACAACTTCTGGCGCCGTTCTCTATGCGCTTTCACCAGTCTCGATTTCGACCATCAACGCTGGTCGCTTAAGTACTTTAATCGTTCTGCTGCTTTTGCCGCTTCTTGTTATCTCCGCCCGAGGTTGGTTCGAGATTGAAGAGTTCTCGTGGCGCAGAGTCTTTGCCCTATCTCTTCTCGTCTCAATTCTCTTTGCCTTCTCTCCGCTGATTTTTATCTTGGGAATCGGGCTCACCGGATTTTCTATCTATCGCGATTACATAGCGAGTAACAGTGGTATCAATATTGTTTTATTTAATGCCCGTTTATACCGTCGACTGGCTTTAACATTCACTCCAATTCTTATCTGTGCGCCGTGGAGTTTCGAGTTAATCATCCATCCAAGTAGATTCTTAATGGATTCTGGTTTCCTATTGCAAGGAAGCGGCCCGAACTTTGCGCTGCTGGGCAATCCAGGTGGTCCCGGATCTTTACCTTGGTATCTAATAAGCCCGATCACTTTGGTCCTCATTATTTCGCTCTTCTCATCAACCCGGGCTCGATTCATCGCAGAAATTGGCTTCATATCTTTATTGATATCGATTCTCTTTAGCGCAGTCTCCATAACAGGTAACGGAACCAGCATCGCAACTCAGCTCTATCCTGGAACTTTGTTGGCAATTACAACGCTTACTGCGATCGCCGCCGCAATTGCAGTTTCCGATAAGTTGCGGGAGAGACTTAAAGCAACGCATGTAAATTTCCGTCACATCTCGGCTGCAGTGTTACTTTTTGCAACAGCTACGTATGCGCTCTCCTCGACATTATGGGTTGCGACCACTGCTGGATCTGCGCCACTGCAAAGCGGCCGCGACATCGTCCTTCCTCCATTCTTGGCGGTTGAAAAAGATGCCAAGACAATGGTCATCAGACCTCGCACGGTGGGTGAAGATGTTTCGCTTAACTTTTACTTGGCCCGCGGTGGAGATGCCAGACTAGGTGATCCAGATATTGCGCCACCTAATCGCGAGCAAATTAAAAATGCAGTTCTTGAACTCGCAGATGGAAGTGGACTGACTTCAAGTTCAACCTTTGCAGTCAATGGCATTAAGTATTTATTCCTTAAGAATCCAATTGATGAAAACCTAGTTCGCATCATTGATGGCTTGGGCGGTTTCACTAGAGCTTCATCGACTGATGCTGGAATCGTCTGGAAGATTTCTGCTAATACCGGCACTGTTCTTTTCACAAATCTTGCTGGCAAGACAACTGTTCTTCCGGTAAGTCAATCTGAATTTGAAGTCACGGTTCCAGAGCCAGGTACATTAACTCTTACCGAAAACTATGCTCAGGGCTGGCGAGCGATGCAAGAAGGCCAACGGTTAAATCGAAATCGCAGCGTAGATAACTTGCCTGTGTTTGAGGTCCTTCAGCCTGGACCAGTTAGCTTCCTTTACGACGGCTCTTTGCGCCGTGCATTGGTTTCTTTAGAGTTAATCATCTTTATCACCGTCGTAGTTTTGGCACTTCCCGCTGGAAGACGTCGCCGTGAAATTGAAGATTCGGAGCTAGCATGAAGTTCGGGCGCCCATTAGCTCTGGCATCAGGGCTGGCTATCGTTTTAGCTCTTTCGAATGCGGCAGATGTCGCTGTCTCTAATGGAAAATTCTCATCAAGTTACCCTGCAGTCGTCTGCCCATCAACTCCAAGTGGATTAACAACGGCAATTTCTCTTCCTTCATCAAAGAGCCAAATTCGATCAACCGGAACTAAATCGCTCTCATTTATCCCGGCACAAACACTTCGCTATATGCAGAGTAGAGCGCCCATAATTCTTGAGTCACAAGGTGCAACACCTGTTGTATGGCAGATTAGAAAAGGTGTTTGGGCAGGTTCCACAATTTGTTCATCCTTGCAGACTGAACAATGGTTTGTTGGCGGATCTGCAGATGTAACCAGTAAAGGCAAACTAATTCTGGTTAACAGCGGATTAAGCGCTGCAATTGTTGATATTGAAGTTTGGAATGAGATCGGTGCACAACCAGCTAAGGCTCTAACAATTAAGGCAAACTCTTACCTAGAAGTTGGAGTTGATTCACTCGCCCCCGGTTCGCAATCACTTGTAATCAAAGTGTTTACCAGAGCAGGTCGAGTTACTAGTTACATGATCGATGAGCGTGGACGTGGTCTTCGCGCGCTTGGCGGTGACATAGTCAACTTCGCGCCAAAGGTAAGTAAAGAGGTCTTTATCCCTGCGATTCCGCACACAGTTCGCAAAGTAGGTTCAAGAACAGTAGAGCTCCCTCACTCGCTACGCATCTTAGTTCCCGGCGAACTTGATGCCCGCATCACCGTCTCCATCTTTTCAACTGATGGGTCATTTATTCCTGCAGGTCTGGAAGGAAAAGTTGTAAAGAGTGGCTCAGTTGCAACTTTAGATTTAAATCCCAACTTACCGGCGAGCAGGTTTGGAGTCCGAATCACTTCAGATGAGCCGATCGTTGCCTCTGTATTCTCGCAGACTGTCTCCGAAGGTAAATCAGACTTTATCTGGAGCACTGCAGGAACTGAGTTAACTGAATCTAACTTTTCAATCGCAGGTCTTGCACCGCAATTAATCTTTATCGGCGAAAGAATCAAGGTGGAGATGGTACTTCTCTCCAATAATGGAAAGCGTAAAACGGTTCGAGTTAACGGTGAAGATATCGCTTCTGTAAAGATCCCACACGGGGTTCGCTCGCTATCGAT
>JAIYCF010000017.1 GCA_027488165.1 Streptomycetaceae bacterium | reverse complement strand
ACTTTTGGAATGAAATTCTCAGGAAAGTGGTTTTAAATAGGGCTTACCTACCTCGGCCCGAATGGGTCGAGATTTCCTAGAAAGGGAAATTAGTGCGCAGTTCAAATCCAGTTCTAACTCGTTCGAACCGTGGTTTTGCTCAAATGGATCCAACTCGTTTGAGTAACGATTCATTGGAAGAAACTTACGCAGCACCAGCAGCATCATCACTTCGTACCGGTCGCATGACCATGGACGATGTCGTTATGCGCACCGCAACTTTGTTTGCAGTGTTGGTTGCAGTCGGTGCATTTGCATGGGGCGCTAACAGCCCAGGGCTTGCACTTGTTGGCTTCCTCGGTGGTTTTGTTCTTGCAATGGTTAACACTTTTTCCAAGAAAGTTCGTGTACCTCTAATCGTTGCTTATGCAGCAGCGCAAGGACTTGCACTCGGAACAATCAGCCGTATTTACAACGAAGCGTATTCAGGCATCGTTGGCCAAGCAGTCATCGGAACGCTTTGTGCATTCGGTGGAATCTTGGTTGCCTACCGCAGCGGAAAGATTCGCGTAACACCTAAGTTCACACGCATCATGGTTGGTGCGCTAATCGGTTACTTAGTGTTCTCGCTAATCACAGTGTTCACAGGACGTCCTGGTGGAGCAACTGGTCTACTCATCGCAGTAGCAGCTGTTGCACTTGCATCATTCTTCTTAGTACTTGATTTCGATCAGATCGAAAAGTCAATTGCTGCAGGCGTGCCACAGCAAGAGTCATGGCGCATGGCATTTGGTTTGATGGTAACAATCGTCTGGTTGTACCTAGAAGTCTTGAGACTGCTCTCAATCCTTCGTAACAGTGACTAAATAAATAGATTAACTGGATTGCCCGAGATGCGAAGCCCGCGTCTCGGGCAATTTTGTTGCTACAAATAGTGCAAAAAACATAAGCGCTGCGCTGACGGCAAAAGCTGGGCGGAATCCATAGTGGTCAGCGATAAAGCCAAGAGCGATTGGGGCGATCATCGCGCCAGCATCACCGGACATCTGGAACAAGGCGATTACTTGGCCTCCCTTACCTTTCATTACATCTCCAACGATTGCTGCAGTAGATGAGAGAAAGATCGAACCAAAAGCTCCGATAACCATGGAAAGTAAGAACATCCAAGGGTGAATGGTTCCTACAAGTACAACTACGGAAATAGCAAGGAGAGAAGTTCCCATGATCGCTGAGAACTTACGACCGCGTGAATCAGAGAGACCGCCAGCTTTAATTAGCAATAAACCTTGGATTACAGAAGAGATCGTAAAACCTAGCCCTATATATCCTGCAGTTGATTTCATTTCTTCAACCATGAATAGCGGCAAGATTGAGCGAGCCATACCAAAGAGGATAGATGCGCTACAGAAAGAGATAGTTAGCGCAATTAGATATGGCTTACTTGTAAGCGCTTCGCGAATCGCACCTTTCTCCTTCGCTGCTTTCTCGGTAGGACGAGCAGCAAGTACTGAATTACGAAGTAAAAAGCCGCCAGCAATGCTTGATACAACTAAGAGAATTGCATAGACAAGCAGTGGTGCGCGCAGTGAAATTGCTGTTAGAAAACCACCAATGACTGGACCAGCCATCATTCCGACAAGGAAGCTGCTGTTGTAGAGAGATTGCGCGCGGGCACGCTTTGAGTCATCTGTTGCGCGCAACATGATTGATCCCGCTGCAACCGAAAACATTGATGAACCTAAACCGCCAGCAGCACGGAAGCTAAGCAACTGCTCGTAATTCTGTGAGAAGGCTGCAGCAAATGAGGAAACCGCCACAAAGCCAACTCCAGTTGTATATACAAGTCTTTCGCCAAATTTATCGACGAGTTTTCCAGCAAATAAACCGCTCGCAAAGCGCGCAAAGGCAAAAGCGGCGATGATTGAGCCAACCTGTGCGTTATTTACTCCGAATGATTTAGCAAAAAGTGGAATTGTTGGAGCGATAATTCCAAAGCCAACAGCAACAAAGAAAGAGGCGAAGACAAGAACACCAACTTCTCGCGGAAATTCTGCAAAAGGATTGGAGTGTTTGAGGCGAGCCGAAAGATTCAATTAATTTATGACCTTATGCCTTTCAGGCGCTTTTCAAGTGATTTCAATTTGCTGTTAATAGCGGTAAGTTTACTCCGTGAAATCTGTAATCGCTGAAGACCTCGTAAAAACTTATCGCAATGGGGCCGTTCGTGCCCTAGATCACCTATCTCTTGATGTTGAAGAAGGCACTGTATTAAGCGTGCTTGGACCAAATGGTGCCGGTAAAACAACTTCTGTTCGTATTCTTGCAACTTTGTTGAGACCTGATTCAGGTCGTGCAATGGTTGGTGGCATCGATGTAATCAAGCATCCTGAAAAAGTACGTGAAGTTATTGGTTTATCAGGTCAGTACGCCGCAGTTGATGAGATTTTAACTGGCTGGGATAACTTGGTTATGTTCGGCCAGCTCTATCACTTAGGCAAGAAAGCATCAGTTGCTCGTGCCGAAGAGTTACTTGAAAGATTTTCACTTACTGAAAGCGCAAAGCGCCCCATCAAAACCTATTCAGGTGGAATGCGTCGTCGCCTCGACCTAGCGGCATCCCTAATCGTTAAGCCAAAAGTTCTCTTCCTAGATGAACCAACTACGGGCCTTGATCCTCGTGGTCGCCAGGAAATGTGGAGCGTTATTGAAGAGTTAGTTAAGGGCGGTGTTACCTTGCTTTTGACTACTCAATACCTTGAAGAAGCAGATCAACTAGCTGATGAAATCGCAGTAATCGATCATGGCAAAGTTATTGCGCGCGGTACATCTGATGCGCTGAAGAAGCAGGTAGGCGGAGAACGTCTAGAGATTGTTGTAGAAAGCCACAACATCGCAAAGACCATGGAAGTTGTTGCAAATATCAGCGGAAACAAGGCAACTCTCGATGAAGGTCTCCGTTTAGTTTCGGCGCCAGTTTCAACCGGTGCAGCAGCGCTTATCGAAACACTTCGTTCATTGGATGACGCTGGTATCCACCCGCTAGATGTGAGCCTAAAGCGCCCATCGCTAGATGATGTTTTCTTATCTCTAACTGGCCATGCCGCTGAGGAGAAGAAAGAAGAAGCCGAAGTTGGCGGACGTAGAAAGAAGGCTAAGAAATGAGAGCCGTAACAGATACTTTAATTATTACGCAGCGTCAGTTGCGTTTACTTACTCGTGTTCCAGAAGTTTTAATCTTCTCAACTATTCAACCAGTTATGTTCGTTCTCTTATTCCGTTATGTATTTGGCGGTTCAATTGATACAGGTCAGCCTGGGGGATATGTACAACTTTTGATGCCTGGCATCTTTGTTCAGACTGTTGCTTTCACTTTGGCGGGTACCGCATCTGGACTTGCAGAAGATATGAAGAAAGGTTTGATTGATCGCTTTAGATCACTACCTATTTCACAATCAGCGCTTGTAATTGGCCGCACATTGGGTGATTCCTTGCTCAATATCGTCGTTTTGGCAGTCATGGGTATAGCTGGCTACATAGTTGGTTGGCGTCCATCATCTGGTCTTCTTAACGTCGCTATTGGTTTCTTATTCCTGCTCTTCTTTGGATATGCACTTTCTTGGGTTGGAATCTTTGTTGGACTTTCAGCAACTGATGCGCGAGTAGTGCAGAACGTCAGCTTCCTTGTGACATTCCCGCTTACTTTCTTATCAAATGCTTTCGCACCAACAACCGGAATGCCACGTGCACTGCAGTACTTTGCAGAGTGGAACCCGGTTTCCACGATGGTTGCGGCTTGCCGCGAGCTATTTGGACTTGAAAACCAATTCGGTGCGACAGCTGGATCATTTCCAAGTGAGAACCCGCTGCTGACTTCATTTATCTACATGATCATCATCATGGCGATATTTATCCCAATAAGCGTCAGGAAATATAAGCGCGCAGCTGATTAAAAAGTGTTCTAGATAATTAGTGAGATTCGCGGGAGATATGTTCTCCGCTAGATCCAACTAAGAAATCAAGATCGCAACCTGAATCTGCCTGCATTACGTGCTCGATGTATAACTTCTGCCATCCGCGAGCAGATTTAGCGAAACCATCTACCGTTGCTGTATTTGGTTTGCGCGCTGCTAATTCGGCATCTGAGATATCAATGTTCAACGTGCGAGCTTCGACATCGAGTTCGATGAAGTCTCCAGTTTGAACTAGAGCAAGCGGCCCACCTGCTGCCGCCTCTGGGGCAACGTGTAAAACAACAGTTCCGTACGCGGTGCCGCTCATGCGACCATCGCAGATGCGCACCATGTCGCGCACACCTTTATCGAGCATCTTCTGCGGCATCGGCATATTGGAAACTTCCGGCATTCCCGGATATCCCTTTGGTCCACATCCGCGCAGAATCAAAACTGAGTTCTCATCAACATCTAGGTTTGGATCATTGATGCGCGCTTTGAAATCTTCAATGCTGTCGAAGACCATTGCTTTACCGCGATGCTTTAACAAGTTGGCACTTGCTGCGGCAGGCTTAATTACCGCACCTAGTGGTGCGAGATTTCCGCGCAAGACTGCAATTCCAGCACTTGGCTGCAAAGGTTCTTTACGAGTGCGGATTACATCTGTGTCATAAATTTCAGCTTCAGATAAGCCTTTAACTAAAGGAGTTCCGAGCACTGTTAGCGCCTTTGGATCCAGTAGATCCTCGAGCTCTTTAAACACTGCACGTAGACCACCTGCGCGGTGGAAATCTTCCATTAAGTATTTGCCAGCAGGCTGCAAATTAACAAGTAGAGGAACACCAGAACCGGTGCGATCAAAATCATCAAGCGATAAATCAATTCCTAAACGACCAGCGATTGCCAGCAAGTGAAGGACGGCATTAGTTGAGCCACCAATACCTGCAAGAGCGACTATCGCATTAAGGAATGAACCTTTAACCATGATGTCACTTGGCTTCAAACCTTCATGAACCATCTCAACGATGCGACGACCTGATTCTTGTGAGTACTGAAGCAAGCGGCTATCTGGCGCTGGCGTGCCTGCGATTCCCGGAATAACCATGCCGAGTGCTTCAGCCATGATTCCCATAGTTGATGCAGTTCCCATGGTGTTGCAATGTCCACGGCTGCGGATCATCGCAGACTCTGAATCTAAGAACTTTGCTTCACTAAGTTTCTTAGCGCGAACTTCTTCACTCAATCTAAATACATCTGTACCGCAACCGAGCGGAGTTCCTTGGAAAGT